>NZ_JAAGNB010001556.1:0-19956 GCF_010550475.1 Amycolatopsis sp. SID8362 | reverse complement strand
CCAAGTCGGATCCTCGGCACGAGCAGGTGCTCGAGTGGGTCGAGCGGGTGGCGATGTTCTGTACCGCCGAGTACGGGGTGCCGCCGATCGCGGGCCGCGTCCTCGGGTGGTTGATGATCTGCGAGCCCGCCGAGCAGTCGGCCGACGAGATCGGCGCCGCGATCGGGGCCAGCCGGGCGTCGCTGGCCACGAACATGCGGGTGCTCGTCGATGGTGGTTTCGTGCGGCGCCGGACGAAACCCGGCGAACGTACGCACTACTTCCGCATGGTCGACGACGCCTGGGAGACCGTGGTGCGCCGGCGCGTGACCAGCCTGACCGCGTTCCGGGACGTCGCGGCCGAGGGGATGAGCCTGGCCGGCGCCGACAGCCCGCGTGCCAACCGGTTGCGAGCGGCACACGACGTCTACGACTGGATGGCCAAGCGCCTGAGCGAGGACCGTCGATGACCACGCCCCAGGGGCGGTCGGCGATCGTCGCCGGAGGCGGCATCGGCGGGCTCGCCGCGGCGATCGGGCTGCGACGAGCCGGGTGGACGGTGACGGTTCTCGAGCGGCAGGCGGTGTCCCGGGAGGCCGGCGCCGGGTGGTCGTTCGCGCCGAACGCCCTGCGCGCGGCGGACGCACTGGGGGTCGGCGACGACCTGCGGGCCATCTCGGTGCCGACACGGGCCGGCGCGACCCTGCGCACTCCCCACGGCCGGTACCTGATGCGGTTCCGGGAGGGACGCGACACCACCCTGCTGGCCAATCACCGCGCCGACCTGCATCGCGCGCTGCTGGCCAGGCTGCCGGGCGGCTGGGTGCGCACCGGCGCGGAGGTCACCGGCGTCGAGCAATCCGCTGCCGGCGTCACCGTCGCCTACCGGACTCCCGGCGGGACGCGGCAAGCCACCGCCGACGTCCTGGTGGGAGCGGACGGGATCCACAGCGTGGTGCGCCGCTCGGTGTGGCCGCACTCGCCGGCTCCGGTGTTCCAGCGCATTCTCTGCTGGCGCGGGGTGACCGAACCCGGTTCGGTGTGGCCGGTCGAAGGGTTTCAGACCTGGGGCCGCGGCGCGCGGTTCGGTGCGCATCCGGTGGCCGGCCGGCGGGTGTTCTGGTTCCTCACGGTCCGCCGGCCGGAACCCGGACTTCGCTACGACGACGACGTCGCCGAAGTGCGTCGCCGGGTCGGCGGCTGGCACCAGCCGATCCCCGCTCTCCTGGCCGGGACCCGGCCGGAATCGGTGCTGTGCCACGACATCTTCGATCTGGAGCCGCTGCCCGCCTACGTCGAGGGCCGGGTGGCCGTGCTCGGCGACGCCGCCCACGCCATGACACCGTTCCTCGCCCAAGGCGCGTGCCAGGCGCTCGAGGACGCCGCCGTCCTCGCCGCCGAACTCGCCGGGGACATCGACGTCCCCACGGCGCTCGCCCGCTTCGACCGGTCGCGCCGCCCTCGCAGCCAGCGGGTGCGGCAGCTGGCCCGGCAGGATCCGGCGGTCAGCCTGTCCACCAGCCCGGTCGTGTACGGGCTGGCGGCCGGCCTCACCCGGCTTGCCGGCGGCGGTGTCGCCGCGCGCAAGGCGGCCCGCTTGTGGACCTGGACCCCGCCGGTGATCGGGCAAGGCGATCGCTGTCAGTAGTAAACGACCTGCGTGGCACCCGTCGCGAAGTCGTAGGTGATGTAACCGCCGCGGAAGTTGCCGCGACGGCCGCCCGTGACGGCGAATTCGTCACTCACCGGGTACCCCAGGCGGCCACGCTCCCAGCCGAGCGCGGCCCAGCGGTCGCGGATCGCGCCGTGCACCGACCACGCACCCGTACCCGGAGTCCAATAGATCGACGCACTCTTCGAAAAATGGTTGAACCGGCCCACCCCATCCGGCGTGCCCACCTCATCCGCGACCGGACGCCGCCCTGAAAGTTCTCGGCGCGCCGCCGGCGACCGGATATTCACCCCCGACCGGTACGCCTGGATCGCCGACGAGGCTCAACGCTCGGTGCGCTCCTGTCCACCGCAGAGGCTGTCTCCAGCGGACGTGCGCGAATAGATCACCTGGCGTCCGTCCCGGCGGCGAGCCACAAGTCCGGTAGCGCGTAGTACGCCAAGGTGGGTGTTCACCCCTCCGGGGCTCCACCCTGTGCGGCGGGAGATCGCGAGCGTCGAGGCCGGCACGTCGAGCGATCGAAGGATCGCTGCCCGTCGCCGGCCGATGAGCTCGTCGAGGGCACTGCCGCTGTCCGCCTGCGACCAGAGATCTCCGACTCCCGGAGCCTGATAGGTCACCGCCGGGTCCCACGGCGCGTCGATTCGCGGCCACACACCAAAGGCGAAGACCGACGGAATGAGCAGCATGCCGCGGCCGTCCAGATCCACATCCCGGGGCGCGGTCCCGACCGGCGCGATCGTCAGGGTCCTGCCGTCCCAGGAGACGTTTCGAGCAAGCTCGGTGAAGGCGGCCTGACCTCCCACCGCGACAAGGCGTCGAGCGCGGGCCGCGATCTCACTCTCCAAGAACGCCGACATCGACGGCCACCACGGCTCGATCGCGGCGGACCAGAACGCCCGCAGCTGCCCGACGAGCGCGGCCAGCGCAGCGGACGGATCACCGACGAACACCTCCGCGCTAGGTGGCACGCCCTCGGGATAGGCGCGCCGGACATCGGCTCGCACGACGCCCGGATCCGTGGCGGCGAGCCGCGTCAGCTCGTCCTCGACCCACGGATGCGGACTGACCGGCGGTGGCGCGTTGAAGTTCGGCCACGACCTGCGACCCAGCGGCGCAGCAGCGAACACCAGCCCCAGGTCGAGACCTTCCAGCCGAGACGTAACGGCCGCGACCCACTCCCGGTGCTCGGGGAAATCACCCGGTCGACGCACGACGTAGCTGGCTCCCGCAAGCTCGATCAACGGCGAGATGGCGAACCGCGTCCGGAGGAGGTCGTCGCGATCGAATCGGAACCGGATGCCCGGCCGCCCGGAAGACACAGATTCAGAATACCTTGAATCTCTTCGGCTAACACTGCTCCCTCCCGTAGACCTGAACCGTTCACACGAAGTCCCGAGCTGGAGGTGTCATGACCGACGTCATCATGCACAACGTGACCTCGGCCGACGGGTTCATCGCCGACGACCACGACGACATCGGGCCGCTGTTCGACTGGTACTTCAACGGCGAGGAACCGTTAAGCGACGACGGCTCGTTCCGCATGACGCCGCAGTCGGCCGACTACGTCCGCTCAACCTGGGCGGCCATCGGAGCGATGGTCATCGGCCGGCGGCTGTTCGACTTGATGAACGGGTGGGATGGCCGTCCGCCGGTCGGCGACCACGTCGTCGTCGTGTCCCACCGGCCCAAGCCCGCAGGCTGGCACCCCGAGGCCTCCTACCACTTCGTCGACGGCGTCGCGGAAGCAGTGGCGCAGGCGCGCCACCTCGCCGGCGACCGAGCTGTGTCCGTCGCCGCCGGGGAAGTCGGCGGACAAGCGCTCGCGGCGGGCCTCGTGGATGAGGTCGCCATGGACGTCGTGCCCGTCGTGTTCGGTTCGGGCAGGCGATACTTCGGCTCGGTGACCGGTCAGCACCGACTTGAGGATCCTCACGTCGTCATCCGAGGCGATCGCGTGCTGCACCTGAGGTATCGGGTTCGTCATGCAGGGTGACGACTTCGACGCACACGCCAGGGCTCTCATCGACCAGAACACCTATCTGGTGCTGGGAACCGTCGACGGTCGGGGCAGGCCGTGGACGGCGCCGGTCTACTTCGCCGCTCAGCACCCGCGGGAGTTCTTCTGGATGTCCAGCGTGGACGCACGACACTCCCGCAACCTTCGTACGCGCGTGTCGGTGAGCCTCGTCGTGTTCGACTCGACGGTCGCCGTCGGGGGAGCCCGCGCACTGTACGCGGCCGGCAACGCCGCCGAGGTCGCTCCCGCGGACCTGGCGTCCGCCCTGCGCGTCTACCCCGGCCCCGCCCGGCGAGGCGGTCGCCGCGTCACCGCTGACGACGTGAGCGAACCAGCTCCGTGGCGCCTCTATCGTGCCGTCGTCACAGACCTGTGGGTGCTGTGCCCCAGAGAACTCGGCCTGCCCTGCGCGGCCCACTCCCGTACGGACGACCACCGAGCGCGGGTCACCTGACGACTGCAACGGTCCCTGGACGTCCTGGGGCCATCGCGCGACCCAGCGGACATGATCCTGCATTGTCCAGTTCACTCAGCGAGGGACCCGGTCTCCCAGCGGGGACCCTCACGATCGACCGCGGGGGCTTCGACCTGGTCAAATTCGTCCGAAATGATCTTCGGGCAGGCGGCAGCCGCGTGCATTGAGTGCGAGGTAGTGCCCGCGTCGCCGAACTCGACGTGCCACACTGCTGTCTCGGCCAGCCGACGGCTCGTTGTGGTCCGGATTTGGTGAGGGGCATCAGCCTCGGGGCAAAGCACGGTTCGGGCTACGTACCGGTCGCGGGGAGCGCGGCGCCCCACTTCTGAGAGTTCGGGTCGGCACTCTCGGCTGCCGGTCGGCGATGGTCGGGCACCTCGGCGACGGGGATCCACTGGATGATCGTGGGACGCTTGCCAATGGCGACAAACTCGCCGAGGGCAGCGTAGACGTACTCCACCGCAAACTCCTCGCCTTCGGCGTAACCGAACGGCTGGCTGCCGAACCAGTACTCGATGACCTCGCTGCGGAGCGCGGCCTCGTCCCCGGCCTGGACGCCCCAGCATTGCCCGGGATGACGCGGTTCGAGGTCACCGCCGCCGACCTGTGGTCCACCGGCGTCTCCCCCGACGCCCACCTGTGCAATATCTGCGGGAGCCATCCGTCCAGCGAGCCGGCGAAGAAGCCGTGCGGGTAGAGGCGGCGTCGCGCACGGCGGCTCGTCACCAGCTCCACGGCGTCGGGCGCCGCGTCCGGGATCAGCTCCACTTGGGCCGCATCGATGACGTCTTTGACCAGCAGCACGAACCGACGGCGCGCGGACGTGCACTGGTAGGTGTCCGGCCGATCCGCGTCCGAACCGGGAGCTCCGCCAGTCCCTGACCGTGAGGGCCTGCCCGAGTAGCTCTCCCGCCGGGACGGCCGTGCCCGTCCACCGCGATAGCTTGGATCTCGATGTACGCGCCGTCGGAATCCAGCTGGTCCGCACATACCTCGACCGACAGGCTGTAACTACCCAGCCCGGCACGCGCATGCACGCACACGAGCCCAGACGGCCCGGGTCACGACCCGTCGACAGATACCCACGGATCAGGTGCCGCGGCCCCGTCCGGTCCAGAAACGGAACCGCGCGAGTGGCCGGACCACTCCGCCCGACGTCGCGCGACAGGGCCAAAGCAAGGCACAGGTCTATCTCAGTAACAGCCTGTCGCATTGTGCAGCCACCCCTGGCCGGCTTGTGCGGGCAATAGCCGCTGGACCTCGGCGTCGGCCGACCCGAGTGACAACACCCGCTGGTTGAGGCAGTCGTAAAGGGTAAAGCGGTCGCCGCTCTGATTGAGGACGATGACCACCTGCTGGGCCGGAACGTGTTTCGGGTCCCGCCAGGAGACCGCGGCCACCGTCGGCGCGAAGCCGATCAGGCCAAGCCTCGCCGAAACGACTCCGTGGTCACGGAAGGCAACGGCGCCGTCGCTGATCCACACGGAGCCTTGAACGCCCGCCGCACAAAGCAGCGTCATCGTCGCGGCCAGCACACCCAGCGCCCTGCCGCCGACACGGGCGATCACCACCCCGACCCCGGCGACGAATGCCCAGCACAGCAACACCGACACCGCACCATTGACGAGGCCTGCGGACATGGTCAAGAAATGGGTTGCGTTGGCGACGACCAAGACCAGCAGCAGAATGAGCGGAACGGCAACGAGCACCAGCCCGACACGGCCGCGAATGACGTCTCCGAAGCTATCGGTGACAAACCGGACGAGCCCCACGAGCACGATCGAACTCGACAAGGCGCACAGCAGAAGCAGCAGAGCGAGCGGAGTCGCCCGCAGCACCGAGGCAACCTTGTCCAGGCCGATCTGGTCGGGTGTCAGCCCGAACGCGCCGTAGAAGGCGCACTGAGCCAGATAGCTCAGGGCGAATACCGTGCCAGTTGCCAGGAACGCGGCCCCGCCCCACTGAGCAAGCACGGCCCCGATCCCCGGCTTGGCCTGAGCCACCCCGGGGGCCTCGCCCTCGGTAGCAACCGGCACCTCGGTCTTGGCGGCAATGTCCTTGTCGACCATGTCGTCCCCCTCCGCTGACGCGTCCCCACACCCACAGTAAGCATTTTCGTCGCGCTGCGTCCACCACGAAGCCAGGGTGAGCAGGTAGCCGACGACTCCCGAGACGACTCGCGGGCGACCCGGTCCGCACGTTCGGCGCACCCGGGGTACTGCCCAGGATCCGTGGGGACTGCCGACAGTGGCGCCGGCGGCACCGAAATCCAGGTCGGTCTTCGTCGGCGAGTTGAGGACGCTGGCCGTACCTGCTCTACGGCGGCGACGTGCTCACCGCTCGTCCGAGAACCGGCAGATCACACACCGCTGGAAGCGCGAACTCTTCTCAGCCGTTTCGAGCCAGTGCCGATCAGCGGCTGAGGCAGTGGGCGCTCTCCTCCGCACGGCGCAGGGCCGTCAGATAGGCCGCGCGGCCCGAGTGGTCGGTGTCCTCGGTTAGGGCGGACGAAGCCAGGACGAGGCCGACCTCGTCTTCGCAGCGGTGGTAGCCGGCTGGCCGGCGGTCACCACGGTGACGGGAAGATTTCCGAGCCTGCGGGCGCGATCGGGAACCGCGCGCAGCCCGAAGGCGAAGCCCAGCATCTCCACCACGTCGGCACGGCGGTACGCCGAGCTGGCCAACCGCGCCGTCGGCCAGCTCGTCCGGCACGATGCCGGCGATCTCGCGCAGCAAGCGACGCCGGCCACGGACGTCCTGGACGAACCGCCGCCAGCCCGCCGGGCAGCGCAGCCACTGAACTGCCGCCGCCCCGACGACCCCGGCCGCGGAAGCTTCACGATCCAGACGCCCGAGATCACGCAGCTGGTCCTCGTGGCTGGAGTCGACCAGGACCAGCCGCGTGATGCGATCAGGCGTGGTCGCGGCACAAACCCGTGCGACGACCCCACCCATCGAATGCCCGACCAGCACGACGGAACTCACCTGCAGCACCTCGAGCAACCGGGCCGTCCACTCGGCGAGCCCAACCGGCGTCGCGGACCACGGTCCCGCGTCGCTCCACCCGATACCCCGGCCGGTCGACAACGCACACCGCCACCGACTCCGGCAGCACCTCCAGCACCTGGCACCATTCGAGGGCGGGAGTCCCGAGCCCGGGCAGGACGACCACCGCCGGTGGCCGGCTCCCGCACGCAGCAGATGCACCCGACGGCCGTCGACCTCGACGATGGCACCGGGAGGCGGGAACCGGCGGTCGTCCCGCGCTTCACCGATTCGCGATAGATCCATGATCCGGCCGCGATCGCACACGCCGCGGATACTAAGCAGCTGTGATCGCATCGGGCGTTGCGGACGCCAGACCGCGCGCTCCACCTCCGGCACGCCGCCACGTTGCGCGCTCGTCGTCGGCGGGTGGTTCACGCCGTGCTGAGGACGGCGGTCCATCCTCTCTCACCCGAACCGGTGACGACGTCAACCAGAACGACGCTGTGCACGTTCGCGGCCACGTCCCGGAACGCGGCGGGCAGCACGCCGCCCTCTGACGCCGTGAACCGCAGCGTCGGTGTGCCGTCCGTGGCCGGTCGCGGTACCACGGTGTCGAATCGAAGCCACCGCGACGGGCCGTGCTGCCCGTCGGTGACGTACACGGCCGGCCGCGCGCCGCCGGCCGTGGCGAACGTCGCCGCCGCGCGCAATTCCGGATCATCGGGAAGCGCTCCCTCGCGATAGCCCGCCGACGCGACGATCCGGAAGGTGACGGAATCGGCGTTGTCGTCGCGCACGCCCACCACGAAAGCGTGCACGGCGGCGAGCGGCCGGCGGGTGCTTCGCCGTCCCGGCATTCTCAGCTCCGCGGGTGATCGACGAGTGAGCAGGGCATCACGCCCAGTATGACCGACGCCGTCGATGCCGGTACTCTTCGATCGGCTCAGAGAATCTGACGCGGCAACGGGGGAAATCGATGGCGGGCGGCTCAGCGGACATATCCACCTGGATCCTCGCCATCGCGGGCGCCGTCACGGCGGTCGCCGGGGCGGTCGGCCTGCCGAAGATCATCAGCGACCGGCGGGAGCGGAAAGCGGCGGCTCCCGAGGAGCCCGTGCTGACCAACCTGTTGCCAGCGCCGGTCCAGCTGGTCGACCGCGTGCCCCAGCGCGCGCAGATCCGGCGGTACCTGGCAGCGGGCGAACAGATCGTCACCGTCGAGGGGCCCCGTGGAGTGGGCAAGAGCGCACTCGTCCTGGACGCGGCGCACGAAGTCGCGGCCGGTGGTGGCCGACGCCGCAAACCGGCCGCGGCGCTGTTCTGGCTCGACGCCCAGAACAGCAGCCCGGACCTGGTCGACCTGGCCCGCAAACTCAGCCTGCACAGCGGGCAACGCGCCCTGAGCGCGGCTCCGGCGACGGAGAAGGCCGATGCACTCCGGTCGTACCTCGCCGCCAACCCCACCATCCTGGTCGTCGACAACCTGCGGCTCACCTCGGAACAGCCCGCCCCGCTGCGCGACCTGCTGGGCGCACTGCCGTCCGGCTCACGCGCGATCATCAGCGCCAACACCGTCGGCATTCTCGACAGCCCGCGGGTGACCGTGCCGGAGCTCGCCCCCGACGATGCCACGACGCTGATCGTGCGGGAAGCCCAGCGATCGGACGTACCCGACCTGATCACCGCGGACGAAGCCGTCATGACCCGGGTGCACCGGCTGGTCGGCGGCAACCCGCGCGCGATCAGGCTGTTCGTCACCGCCTGCGCCGGCCGGCCGGGCACCGTCGCCGAAGTACTCGACGAGATCGAATCCGGCACCGGCGACCTGGACACGCTGTACGGCGTCGTCTGGACCGAACTGGCCGAACCCGCCCGGGCCGCCCTCGCGGCGTGCGCGCTCCTGACCGCGGGCGCCGACCTGAGCCAGGTGTCCATCGCCGTGGACCTGCCCGAGCGGGACACGCGCGAGACGCTGCGGCGGCTGTGGACGGACGGGCTGCTCGAATCCGGCCAAGCACTGGAACGCACGGTCTACCGGTGCCCGCCCGCGCTGCGCCGCTTCGTCCTCGACCATACCGACGCCGACCGGCTGGCCACGGCCCGCACCCGGTTGGCCACGGCGCTGACGGCGCGATTCAGCAAGGATTGGGAAGATGCCGCCGGGGCCGCGCCACAGGTCGAAGCGATCCGCGTCCTCATCCGGGAGCTGGTCGACAACGATCAGCACCGGCTGTGCCTCGACCTGTTCGCCGCAACGTACGACCTCCTGTTCACCCTCGGCCTGTTCGACGACCGGATCGCACTGGGCTGGATCACCTTCGACGCGGCCCGCGCGCTCGACCTCGCCGAAGAACAATCACTCGTGCTGTCGGTGATTTCGTCGACGCACGCGATCCGTGGCGAGGACCTCGATGCCGAAAAGGCCGTACGGATCGGCATGGAGATCGCTCGCGCGGCCGGCTCCGCGCGCGAGATCGCCCGCCAGCTCCGCTGTGAAGGGTTCCGCCTGTACCGGGCAAGACGAGTTCGTGAGGCACTGGACATCGTGCTGGCCGAGGACGCCGAAGGCATGGCCAGGGGCGCCGGCGATCCGAACAACATGATCGACATCCTGTCGCTGATCGGCGCGGCCTACTTCCACCTCGGCGAACTGGACGCCTGCGAAGAAACCGTGCTCCGGTTCCGTGACGAGTGCGAACGGATGCCGTGGGAGCGTGGCATGGCCTACGCGCTGCGCGATCTCGCGGAAGTGCGGCTGATGCGTGGCGACAGCCGCGCCGCGGAGAAGCTGGCGGCCCAGGCCGAGACGATCGCGGGCAAGCACCGCGACACGCGTCAGCAGGCCAGGATCAACCTCACCCTGGCTCGGCTGGACCTGTTCACCGGCCGGATGCGCCGCGCCAAGGACGTCGCGGCGGAGGCTGCCCGGGCCGCCGGAGAACTTCAGCTGTACGGCGAGCACGCCGAAGCCCTGGCCGTCGGCCGCGCGGCAGGACAGTGTCTGTGGCTGCCCTGGCTTCGCCGGAAGTTCGTCGGCAAGCCGCGGCTGCGGTTCACGGATTGGACGACCGGCGGTGACTGATCGCCGGAGGGCGCGCGCCGTGATCGTCCGCTGCGATCCGGACCCGCCGCCGCCGTGGCACGACATGGAGAACGGCCTGCGACGCCGGTTCGGCGCCGAGGTGAGTGTCCTGCGGGCAAGCCGAATGACTTCGCCGGCAACGCTTCTGGCCGCCGTCGAGAAAGAACTGACCCGCGATGGAGTGCCGCTGATGCTCGTGGTCACGGGCCGCCTGACCAGTTTCGTGCGCAAAGCGGGCGACGTGCGGGCGCTGATCCTGCCGAACAGCGTCCCCGGCCGCCCCAAAAGCACGCTGCGGTTGGAGAAATTGATGGAAACCGCCGCGCGCGCCGCCGAACAGCGCTCACTGTTGATCGGCCTGGACGTGCAACAAGACGATCGCGGAATTTCCGCCGCCGATATCGCCAAGCGGATATCTTCGGCGTTTCAACCGGATTTTCGCCGACCACCGGATATTATTGTTCGAGCGTCGAGCGTCGAGCGTCGAGCGTCGAGCGTCGAGCGTCGAGCGTCGAGCGTCGAGCGTCGAGCGTCGAGCGTCGAGCGTCGAGCGTCGAGCGTCTTCTTGACCGTGCTCTGGCGGTCGCCGCCGTCTCCGGTGAGGACACCGATCTGGCCGCGGTCGTCGCCCGTGCTGCCGGCTTCGCCCGCCGACTCGGCGACGACGTCGCGACGTTCCGTTCCGACCGAGTCAGCCCCCTTGCACCCCCGCAACACCCGCGACCACTCCCCGAAGACGTCCGCGACGATCTGTTCGCGCTCGACGAAGGCTCCCGGCTCGACGCTGCCCTCGAACTCGCCGCCCTCGCGGAAGCCGGCCACGAACCGGCCCGGCACGAACTGGACGACCTGGCGAGCAGCGACCCGTCCCCCCAGGTCAGAGCCTACGCCGAACGGCTCGCCCGGCGATCGACCCAGCCGGTCCTCGCGATGCTGCGCTGGAACGGCCGCGTGCCCCGGCACATCGTCGACTCTGCACTGCACGAGATGTTCCTGCCGGACCTGCTCCACCAGCCCGGCGGCGTGGTACCGATCGGCTCCGACGGCGCCGATCCCGCCGAGGCACCCCGGCACCACGTCGAACTGCCACCGTTCCGGCTGTCCCGGACGCCGGTCACCGACCGGCAGTACCTGACCTTCCTGATCCTGGCGGGCGGACCGTGTCCGGACCACTGGGCGACCGACACGGACCTCTGGGAACGCGACGCCGACCGGCCCGTGGTGAACGTGTCCTTCCACGACGCCCGCCGCTACTGCGCCTGGCTGGACCGGCTGCTGCACGACCGGAAACTGCTGACCGAGACGGAACATGTCACGCTGCCCAGCGAGGCCGAGTGGGAATGCGCCGCCGGCAACGGCCGCGGCGACCGCCACCCCTGGGGTGAGCACACCGACCCCGCCCGGTGCAACATCCGCGCCAGCGGCGTCGGCAAGCTCACGCCCGTGGGGACGTTCTCCCCCGCCGGCGACAACGCGGCAGGCTGCACCGACCTGATCGGGAACGTGTGGGAGTGGACGCGCAGCGCCTGGGGGCCGTCCTACCGCGCTCCGGAACACGGCTACCCCTACGTCGCCGATGACGGGCGGGAGAACCCCGATCTGCCCGGTGTCCGGCGCGTGATCCGCGGCGGCGCCTTCTACTACGCGACGGAGTGCGCGAACACCTACACCCGTAACCGTGTCCTCGCCGAGGAACGCCATCCCGGCGGCGGCTTCCGGGTAGCCGTCACGAAGCGGCACCGCGATGACTGATTCTCAGGCCCGGCACTGGGAGGTGGAGCTGACGATGCTCGGCCCGGGCGTGTCCGAGGCGGTCGCGTGGGCCGGTCTCGTGGTCGAGCGCGCCAGCAACGCCACGCTGACGGACTCGGCAGGACGCGACTACCTCGACCTGATGGGCGGGGCCGGCGTGAACCTCGTCGGTCACAGCAATCCCGGCTACGTCAACGCTCTGCACCGGCAGCTCGACGCGTGGATGATCGGGGCGCACGCGTCGGTCTCCCGGCTGGAGGCGCTGCGTGGCCTCACCGCGCTCCTGCCACCCGAACTGGACCGCGTCCAGTTCTACAGCGGCGGCGCGGAAGCGGTCGAGGCCGCGATCCGGTTGGCCAAGTCCGCGACCGGCAAGTTCGAGATCCTTTCGTTCTGGCGCGGCTTCCACGGCCGCACGGCCGGCGCGCTGGCGGCGACCGGCGGAGCACGGGCCGGTCTCGGCCCGGCTATGACCGGCGTGCACAGCACGCCCTACGCGAACTGTTACCGGTGCCCGCTGAAAACCACGTACCCCGGCTGCGGACTCGCCTGCGTGGACCTCGCCCGGGAAGCGCTGCGCGAGCAGTCCAGCGGATCGCTCGCCGCGATCCTGGTCGAGCCGGTTCAGGGCCGCTCCGGCAACGTCGTCCCCCCGCCTGGCTACCTGCCCGCGCTGCGGGAGCTGGCCGACGAACACGACGCGTTGCTGATCGCCGACGAATCCATGACCGGCCTCGGCCGCACCGGCGCGATCCTGGCGAGCGAGCCCGCGAAACCCGACATCGCCGTCCTCGGGAAAGGAATGGGCAACGGCTACCCGGTGTCCGCGATCGCCGCGTCGTCCGCGGTCATGACCGCGGGCCCGTTCGGGGCACCGAGCGCCAGTTCGTCCAGCTACGGCGGATTCCCCCTCGCGGGTGCCGCGGTCGCGGCGGTGACCCGGATCGTCCGCGACCAGCGCCTCGCCGACCGCGCTGACGCCGCCGGATCCGAATTCCTGGCCCTGCTGCGGGAACTCATCCCCGAGCGGGGAATCGTCGGCCAGATCCGCGGCGCCGGTCTGGCCGTCGGCATCGAACTGGTCACCGACACCCGCGGTCCACTGGGCAAGCGGGAGCTGCGCGCCGTGTTCGACAGGCTGCTCGGCGTGGGCGTGCTGGTCATGACCGGCGGCGGAACACTGCGGCTCTACCCGCCACTGACCATCGACCGCGACGAACTGACCCGGGCCGCACAGCTCATCGCCGCGGTCCTGACCACATGGACGTCGTGATCGCGGGCTACGGTCACGCGGGCGAACTGCACGCGAGGCTGCTGGCCGCCAGAAGCGGAGTCAGGATCGTCGGCGTCACCGATCGAACCGCCACCCGCCGCGCCGCCGCGGCCACCCGGTTTCCCTACGCCGTGACCGCGGCGGGGCTCGACGAATTGGACGTCCGCGCGGACGCGGTCGTGGTCTGCACGCCGCCCGCGCACCACGAGACGGACACCCGGACCGCGCTGGCCAGGCACCACGCGCACGTGCTCTGCGAAAAGCCGGCCGTGCTCGACGCCGGTGCCGGCCGCCGGCTGGGCCGGACCGCCGCCGAGGCGGGCCTGGTCCTGCAGCCGGTCCACAACTACCTGATCTCGCCCGCCATCACCGAGCTCCACCGGACTGCCTGCCGATCACTCGGCCGCATCGACCGGGTGACGATCGCGGTCACCCGGACCGGACCCGCGTCCGGTCACCCAGCCTGGCAACCGGACTGGCGCACGGACCCGGCGGCCGGCGGCGGCATTCTCCACGACCACGGCCCCCACGCGTGCTACCTCGCGTTTCACCTGGCCGGCCAGCCGGCGACCTCGATCCGCTGCATGACAACCATCGGCGAGCACGGCGCCGACCATTCCGCCCGGCTGGACCTGCGCCTCGCGAACGGCTCCAGCGCCGCGATCAGGCTGAGCTGGCAGGGTTCCAGCCGCGAAAACCTCTACCGGCTCTCCGGCGAGCACGGTACAGCGCAGCTCCGCAACGGACAGCTCGAGCTGACGACGCCGACGGGCACGTACCGGAAGGCAACCGAAGACCACTCGATCGGCGGTCACACCAACGACGACTGGATCGTCGGGGTCCACCAGACGTTCCTCGAGCAGGCGACCGGCACCCGTCGCCGCAACGAGCAATGGGATACCGCGGTGCACGTCGCGGAAGTCCTTGCCACGGCACGAACCTCCGCGGCCACGGGTCAGGATTGGCTCCCCGTCGGCCACACACGCCAGTAGCCTTGAGTCGGCGCTTCTCCGGCCGAGCGCCGGAACTGTCCGGGCGGTTGCCCGTATTGGCGCCTGAAGGCGTACGCGAAGCCGAATTCCGAGGTATAGCCCACTTTTCGAGCCACGACAGCCAGCGGGATGTCGGAATAACGCAGCAGTCCCGCCGCGACGGGCGAACGCCGCGCGGGACAGACCCGCGTGCATGCCCAGCTCCGCAACGGTCCACGGGCGCCCGGTTCCCGGTGAAGGGCACCCAACGCCGCGACCGCGGGATCGCGCAGGGCGGCGCCCCAACCACGCCGGGCTCGACGACCACGGCGCCGTCGAACCCACCCTCCGCCGAGAGCTGCGTGGAATTGTCCGGCGCCCGGCGGGCTACCGGCACATGTCCCGTGTGACGGACAAGGCACCGCGGCGCGCAAGATTCTGCAGTTCTGCCTGCAGAGCAATGCATTGGCGCCTGCAGGTACGAATAGCGCGGCGAGTCGAGTGCTTGACCAATGGGGGCTTGCCGCGTACTTGCCCGGGATGCGGGAGAACCTGGATTCCCGGCCTCGACCGGCGAGCCAACGTACGGGCATGCTTTTCGCGGTGTCGCACACGTGCGTGGCGGGAGCGCCGGCGTTCGGCAAACCGTCTCGGAAACGGTTCGCCAAACGACAAGCACTGCGCCTGACCTGGAAAACAGTCGAACACCAGCCCTTGCGTCGGCGTCTGGACGCGCGCAAACCAGGCCCCGTCCGGAGCCAGGCGAAGATCGTTTCGCCACCTGCTGACCGCGCCATTCGAACGGCGCGCAGGCTCCCAGGGGAGGCAACCCCGGCCGTGAAGATCGGACAAGTGACAAGCCGTCGGCACGAGCGACATCGCCCTCGAAATCGAACCGATGCACCCCGTCGGCAGCGCCGGCGAGGGAACCTACGAGACACTGAGAACCTTTGCGAACGACGTCGGCATCGAGTTCGCCACTTTGCTCGGCTACCGGCCAACAGCGTGGGCTTGGCCACAGGACAGGCGACAGCTCGAATTGGCCAGCTTCACGACCCGCCGCGCACTCTGCGCGTTGCCCAACCGGACGCCGCGCCAGCCCAAGACGCCGACCCAGAAGATCGCGCGAGTACACGATCTGGTCCGGGACGACGACGTCGCCGCCACCGTGGCCACTGCTTGAGCAGGGTGAACCGATGCTCGACCACATTGCGACCGTCGCGGGAACCGTGACGTTTGCGGTGCCCGGCCTGATCAGCAGGTCCGGGAATCACCGCGGTGATACCGCGGTCACGCAGATGCCCGCGGATCGCCCGCGAGGAGTAAGCCTTATCGCCGCGGACACGGTCAGGCCGGGTCCGAGCCCGACCACGCCCGACCCGCCTGATCCGCAGGTGCCGCATCAGGTGCGGGAACATCGGTGCGTCCCCGGCTGGCCGGGGCCGATCAACGTCACCGGCGCCGGCCGCCCCCATCGACAAGATGGTGCAATTTGGTGCTCCACCCGCCGCGGGAGCGGCCGATCGCATGATCAGGCGGCTCGGTCAGCAGATCCGTGTAGTTCGGTTCGACCCAGCCCCCTGTGGGACGGGTGATGACGGTGGCGTGCTGGTGCGCCCGGGCAATCGTCGAGTCCACGGACTGAGCTGTTCAGTCTGCGTGCGCTGCCGTGTTCCGGTTGCGATACTGACTGGGGGAGCTCCTGTAGGAATTGCGGAAGGCCTGGCTGAAGTGGGCCGAGTTCGGGAAGCCCCACCGGTTCGCGATCGCATGGATGGGCTGGTCGCCGAGCTGAGCCTCGGCGAGGTCGCGCCTGCACTGCTCCAGGCGCTGGTTGCGGATCCAGCCGGCCACTGTCTTTCCCTCCTGCTGGAACAGCTTGTGCAGGTAGCGCAGGGAGATGTGGTGCGCCGCGGCGATCGCGTCGGGGGTCAGGTCCGCGTCCCCGAGGTTTTCCCGGACGAAGGCGTGGATCCGGGCCATGAGCGCGCGGCGTCTGGTATGGGGCGGTATCACGCTTTCGTTGTCCAGCGCGGCGGCCAGCGCCGTGGTCAGGACGTCGAGGGTGAGGGTGGACAGCCGGGCCGTGTCGGACGGGCTGAATTCGGTCAGCCGCCGGCCGACTTGCATGAGGAACTGTGAGGACAGGGCCCCGATGCCGCGGTCACCCGGGATCGGCGTCGCGCTCAGCCTCCGCAGATCCCGCGAGGGCAACGGCAGCGACGCTCGCGGGAAACGCAGGAGCAGCAGCTGGTTGCCGCCGGGAACGTTCGATGCGAACTGGCCGTCGTAGGGATGAGAGGGGTCGTACAGGACCAGATCCCCGACTCCCATCACCGACTCCTGACCGTCCTTGGCCAGCAGGCCACCCCCCTGCACGACGCAGCCCAGCTTGAACACGTCGGGATCGGCCTGCCGGATGAGCCGTGGCGTGCGGCGGATCGTATGCGGCATCGTGGTCATCAGCGTCGCCTGCACCGGGCCAAACTCGCTGACCTGCACGTGGGCGCTGAATCCGCTTTCTTGCGGTCGATCGCAACGCAATTCGTAGGGAACCCAGAGCTTCCCATTCAATTCCCGCCAAAAGTCGAACTGCTCTCTCGCTGGAACCCCGGCGGTGCTGATCACGTCCATACTCTGGTTTTGTCGGTCTGATGTGACCGCGGTTGCTCGTGGTTGGTGACCGCACCCTGTGTGGTTGCCAGGTCTGTATCCGTGAGTTTTGACCGCACCTGGGGGTTGCGGTGGGAGGATGCCTGTGCTTCAGACGAGGAGCACGGATGCCTCCACAGTCGAAGGTAGAGCTCTACGCCGCGATCCGCCGGGACGCCCGGACGGGGATGTCGGCGCGGGCGCTGGAGCGCAAGTACAACGTCGGCCGCCGCACCGTGGTCAAGGCGGTCGCCTCGGCCTGGCCGCAGCCGCGGAAGAAACCGCCGCCGCGGCCGTCGAAGCTGGACCCGTTCAAGCCGGTGATCGACGAAATCCTCCGCACCGACCTGGATGCGCCGCGGAAGCAACGGCACACCGTGAAGCGGATCTTCGCTCGGCTGATCGACGAACACGGCATGATCGACGTGTCTTACCAGGTTGTCCGTGCCTACGTCGCCACCCGGGCGCCGCAGATCCGGGCCGAGGCCGGCCGCGGCCCGGTGGCCGCGTTCATCCCACAGGCCCACCGCCCGGGGATGGAGGCTGAGGTCGACTTCGGCGAGATCGCCGTCCGGCTCCGCGGCCAGCAGGTCACCTGCATCCTGTTCGCGCTACGTTGCTCGTTCTCGGGCAAAGCGGTGCACCGCGCGTTCGCCTCCGGCGGGCAGGAAGCCTTCTTCGAAGGCCACGAACACGCCTTCCGGGTGCTCGGTGGCGTTCCGGCCGGGCAGATCCGCTACGACAACCTCAAGGCCGCAGTCGCCCAGGTGATCGGATTCTCCCGGCAAAGGGTCGAAACCGACCGGTGGGTCGCTTTCCGATCCCGCTGGGGTGTCGAACCGTTCTACTGCCAGCCCGGCCTGACCGGCGCCCATGAGAAAGGCGGCGTCGAGGGCCAGATCGGCTGGTTCCGCCGCAACCACCTGGTTCCGGTGCCTGAGGTCGAGTCGCTGGCCGAGCTCAACACCATGATCGACGCCTTCGACGTCGCCGACGACGCCCGCCGCATCGGCGCTCGGCCACGCACGGTCGGCGAGATGTTCGCGATCGAGGCCCCGCTGCTGCGGCCGCTGCCGGATGAGCCGTTCGAGACCGGCCGGTGGTTCACCCCGCGGGTCAACCGCTACGCCCAGATCCCGGTCCGCACCAACCAGTACTCGGTCCCGGTCCGGCTGATCGGCCGCCGGGTCCGGGTCTTGCTGCATGCCTCCGAGCTGGTCGTGTTCGACGGCCGGACCGAGGTCGCCCGGCACGAACGGCTGCTGGCCAAGGGCGGCACCCGCCTCGAGCTCGACCACTACCTGGAGGCGCTGCTGCGCAAACCCGGCGCGCTGCCCGGCGCAACCGCGCTCGAGCAAGCCCGCGCTGCGGGCAAGTTCACCCCGGTTCACGACGCCTGGTGGGCCGCCGCCCGCAAGGCCCACGGCGAAGCCGAGGGCACCCGCGCGCTGATCGAGGTCCTTCTGCTGCACCGCCACCTCGCCCACGAGCACGTCGTCGCCGGGCTGGCCGCGGCGCTGCGGGCCGGCGCCCTCACCGCCGACGCGGTCGCCCTGGAGGCCCGCAAGACCGCCGACAACGACACCACCGCAGCCGACCCCGGACCGGCGCAGGATCCGGCCGCCGAGGTCACGTCGCTGACGCTGCGCAGGTTGGCGCAGCTGCCCGCCGACACCCGGCCACTGCCCTCGGTCGCCGTCTATGACCAGCTGCTGCCCAGCCGAAGACGCACGGAAGGAACACGCCGATGACCACCAAACGCCACCGCGGACTCACCGAGCAAGCTGCCGACGCCGCCATCGACCAGGCCTGCCGGGCGCTGCGGCTGCCGACCATCCGCGCCCAGTTCCCCGACATTTCCGAGGCCGCCGGCCGCGACCAGATGTCCTACCGCGGGTTCCTCGCCGAGCTGCTCATGGCCGAGTGCGACGACCGGGCCCGCCGCCGCTCCGAACGCCGGATCAAGGCCGCGGCGTTCCCGCGGGAGAAGTCGCTGCGCGGGTTCGACTTCGACGAGAACCCCAGCGTCGACCCCGCGGTCATCCACACCCTCGCCACCTGCGACTGGGTCAAGAAGGGCTTGCCGCTCTGCCTGATCGGCGATTCCGGCACCGGCAAGTCCCACCTGCTCATCGCCCTGGGCACCGAGGCCGCGATGGCCGGGTTCCGGGTCAAATACACCCTGGCCACCAAGCTGGTCAACGAGCTGGTCGAGGCCGCCGATGACCTGGTGCTGACCAAGACGATCGCCCGTTACGGCCGCGTTGACCTGCTCTGCATCGACGAACTCGGCTACATGGAACTCGACCGCCGCGGCGCCGAACTGCTGTTCCAGGTTCTCACCGAGCGTGAGGAGAAGGCCTCCGTCGCGATCGCCTCCAACGAGTCGGGTCTGCCCAGGGTCTGGTTGACACCTCACCTGTGAGGCTTCGGCCTCGCCTGGAAGGATGTCATCGTGCCCAAGCCCTACCCCCGCGAGTTCCGTGACGACGTCGTCGCCGTCGCTCGCCGCGGCGAGACCCCGTTGAAGCAGGTCGCCAAAGACTTCGGGATCTCCGAATCGTGCCTGGCCAACTGGCTGCGCGCGGCCGACGTCGAGGACGGCACCCGGCCCGGAGTGACCCGGGAGGAGTCCGCCGAGCTACGCGAGCTGCGTAAACGCAACCGGCTGCTGGAGCAGGAGAACGAGGTCCTGCGCAAGGCCGCGGCCTACCTGGCGCAGGGCAATCTGCCGGGAAAATAGCCTTCCCGCTCGTCCGTGAACTGGCCGCGGCCGGCGCCCCCGTGCGGGTGCCGGCCGCGGTGACGTGCAGGGTGCTGGGGATCTCCCGGCAGGCCTACTACCAGTGGTGCGCTGCCCCGGTCTGTCAGCGGGACTTCGACGACGCGCATCTGATCAACGCCGCGCTCGAGATCCATGCCGACGATCCGGCCGATGGGTACCGGTTCATCGCTGACGAACTCGCCCGCCGCGGGTTCACTGCCTCGGAGAACCGGGTGTGGCGGATCTGCTCGATGCAGAAGATCTTCTCGCTGCACGCCAGGAAGAAAGGCCGTTCCCGCCAGGCGGGGCCGCCGGTGCACGACGACCT
>NZ_JAAGNB010001511.1:0-15642 GCF_010550475.1 Amycolatopsis sp. SID8362 | reverse complement strand
GACGGGCACAGCGTGCTCGACGCCGTGCCGGCGGACGCGCGGCGCGGCGCGGTCACCGACATGCACGGGGCGCTGCTGCGCGGCGAACCGCCGGTGCACGTCGACTGCGGCATCGGGCTGGTCACCTTCACCGCGCAGCGGCCGTTCCACCCGGAACGCCTGCACGACGCCCTGGACGTGCTGCTCGACGGCGTCGTCCGCACCCGCGGGCGCGCCTGGGTGGCCAGCCAGCCCGACGTCGCGTTCTGGATCGAGTCGGCGGGCGGCGGGCTGGGCATCGGCCACGCCGGGCCGTGGCTCGCGGCGCCGGACGGTCCCGAGTGGACGGACGTCTCCCCCGAACGCCGCACCCTGGCGTCGTTGCGCTGGCACCCGGTGCACGGCGACCGCGCGCAGGAGCTCGTCGTGGTGACGGACCAGACAACGCCCGACGAGATCGACGCGGCCCTGCGCGGCGCTCTACTGACCGAAGCGGAACTCGCGGCAGGACCCGAGGCGTGGGCGCGCTACCCCGACCCGTTCGGCGACTGGCACGAAGAACCGTGCGAGGACACCGAACCCGACCCGGCGCGGCACTCCGCGGCGAACCGAAAGGAAGAACGATGAAGACCGGAATCCACCCCGACTACCACCCCGTGGTGTTCAAGGACTCGTCCACCGGCGACGCGTTCCTGACCCGCTCCACGATCACCTCCGACAAGACGGTCGAGTGGTCCGACGGGAACACCTACCCGCTCGTCGTGGTCGACATCAGCTCGTGGTCACACCCGTTCTGGACCGGCACCCAGCGCATCATGGACAGCGCCGGGCAGGTCGAGAAGTTCCACCGCCGCTACGGGAAGCGGGGTGCGCGCTGATGGCCGTCCCGAAGCGCAAGAAGTCACGCAGCAACACGCGCTCCCGTCGTTCGCAGTGGAAGGCCGCCGTGCCGGACCTGGTGCCGATCAAGGTCGACGGCGAGGTCCAGCTGGTGCCGCGCCGGCTGATGCGGCACTTCCACTCGTGAGCGTTCCGGTCACGGTGCTGTCCGGCTTCCTCGGCGCGGGCAAGACGACGCTGCTCAACCACATCCTCGCCCACCGGGCGGGGCCGCGGGTCGCGGTGATCGTGAACGACATGAGCGAGGTCAACATCGATGCGGCGCTCGTGCGCTCGCAGGAGCGCCTCGTCGAGCTGACCAACGGGTGCATCTGCTGCACCCTGCGGGAGGACCTCCTGGAGGAGGTGGCGGCGCTGTGCGCGGACGACCGCTTCGACCACGTGCTCATCGAGTCCAGCGGGATCTCCGAGCCGATGCCGGTGGCGGCGACGTTCACGTTCCTGGAGTCCGTCGCCCACCTCGACACCATGGTGACGGTGGTGGACGCGGCGAACTTCGCCCGTGAGCTGGCGGCCGGCGACTCCCTGGTGGAGCGGCGGCTGGACCAGTACGCCGGCGATGAGCGGACGGTCAGCGACCTGCTGGTCGACCAGGTCGAGTTCGCCGACGTCCTGCTGCTGAACAAGACCGACCTCGTGCCGCCCGCGGAGCTGGACCAGCTGGTGGCGACGCTGCGGCGGCTCAACCCCGCCGCGGACGTCGTCACCGGCAGCTTCGGGGAAGTCCCGCTGGAGCGTGTCTTCGGCACCGGGCGGTACGACGTCGCGCGGGCCCAGGAGGCGCCCGGCTGGGTGGCCGAGCTGAACGGCGACCACGTGCCGGAGACCGAGGAGTACGGCATCTCCAGCGTGGTGTTCCGCGCGTCACGGGCGTTCGACCCGGCGGCGCTGTGGGACTTCGTGACCCGCCGGTTCGACTCGGGCGAGTTCGGGACCGTGCTGCGGTCCAAGGGGTTCTTCACGCTGGCGTCCCGGCCCGGGGTGACCGGCCTGTGGTCCCAGGCGGGCGCGGTGGCGCGGTTCGAGCCGCAGGGGGTCGCCGAGGCGCCGCGGCAGGAACTGGTGTTCATCGGCGTCGACCTCGCCGGGGAGGCACTCCTGAAGGCGCTGCACGAGTGCCTGGGCGAGGCCACCGGACCGGACCCGTTCCCGGAGTGGGGCCCGGTCCACGTCCACTAGTGGTCGTCGTAGTGGTCTTCGTGGGTCGCGTGGCGGTGCCCGTCGTGGAGGTAGTCGACGTGGTCGCCGTGGGGTACCGCCACGTGGCCGCAGCCTTCGCCGTGCGCGTGCTCGTGGCCCGTGTGCGGGAGGTGGCCGTGGATTTCGCACTCGTCGAAGTGCCCGTCGTGCGCGCGGTGCAGGTGGCCGTCGTGCGCGTAGTCCACGTGGTCGCCGTGCGGGAGCGCCGCGTGGCCGCAGCCTTCGCGGTGGACGTGGTCGTGGCCGGCGTGTTCGACGTGCGGGATCGTCATCGGCTTCTCCTCCCGAGGGGATGTGTCCACTTCGGACGCTAACCCGGGCACCCAGATGAGGCCGGGCGAAAGCTCCCGCCTCACCCGATAGCGGCCACTCCGTCCGAGTTGATCAACCCAGGTTTATCAGTCTAGGTTGACGATCGTGACCGACGAAGATCTCCTCCAGGCGAGCACCGACCTCCGCGTCGCCCTCGGGCGGCTGGTCCGGCGGCTGCGGCAGGGGTACGTCGTCGGCGAGCTGACGCTGCCCGAGCGCTCGGTCCTGTCCCGGCTCGACCGCGAAGGTCCGGCCACCCCGGGCTGCCTCGCCGACCTCGAACGCGTCAAGCCGCAGGCCATGGGCGTCACGCTCGCCGGGCTGGTCGAGCGGGGGCTCGTCGAACGCCGCAAGGACGACTCCGACGGCCGCAAGGTGCTGATGACGGTCACCGAAGCCGGGGTCAAGCTGCTCACCGACCGCCGGTCCGAGACGACGAGGCAGATGGCGGCCGCGCTGGCCGAGCAGTTCACCGAGGCCGAGCGGCGCGAGCTGATCACGGCCATCCCGCTCATCGAGCGGCTGGCCGACCGGCTGTGAGCTACAAGTGGGTCGCGCTGTCGAACACCACGCTCGGCGTGCTGATGTCCGCGCTCGACGGCTCGATCGTCATCATCTCGCTGCCGGCGATCTTCCGCGGCATCGGCCTCGACCCGCTCGCGCCCGGCAACATCGGCTACCTGCTCTGGATGATCCTCGGGTACCTGCTCGTGCAGGCGGTGCTGGTGGTGACGCTCGGGCGGCTCGGCGACATGTTCGGCCGGGTCAAGATGTACAACCTCGGGTTCGTCGTGTTCAGCGCGGCGTCGGTCGCGCTGTCGTTCGACCCGTTCCACGCCGGCGGCGGCGCGCTGTGGCTGATCGGCTGGCGGGTCGTGCAGGCCGTCGGCGGGTCGATGCTGACGGCGAACTCGGCGGCCATCCTCACCGACGCCTTCCCGGCCGAGCAGCGTGGGATGGCGCTCGGCGTCAACCAGATCACCGCGCTCGCCGGGCAGTTCCTCGGGCTCGTCGTCGGCGGGCTGCTCGCCGAAATCGACTGGCGCGCGGTGTTCTGGGTCAGCGTGCCGTTCGGGCTGCTCGGCACGATCTGGTCGATCCGCAGCCTCCGCGAGGTCGGGACGCCGAAGCGCGCGAAGGTCGACTGGGGCGGCAATGTCACCTTCGCGGCCGGGACGGCGTTGCTGCTGGCCGCGATCACCTACGGCATCCAGCCCTACGGCGGCGGGGCGACCGGCTGGGGCAACCCGTGGGTGCTCGGCGGCATCGGCGGCGGTGTGCTGCTGCTCCTGCTGTTCGGCGTCATCGAGACCCGGGTCGCCGCGCCGATGTTCCAGCTTTCGCTGTTCAGGATCCGCGCGTTCGCCGCGGGCAACGTCGCCGCGTTGCTGACTTCCGTCGCCCGTGGTGGCATGCAGTTCATGCTCATCATCTGGCTGCAGGGGATCTGGCTGCCCCTGCACGGCTACGACTACGAGCGCACACCCCTGTGGGCGGGCATCTACCTGCTGCCGCTGACCGTCGGGTTCCTCGTCGCGGGCCCGGTGTCGGGGTACCTGTCCGACCGGTTCGGGGCGCGGCTGTTCTCCACCGGCGGGCTGCTGCTCGTCGCGGCCGCGTTCCTCGGCCTGCTCGCGCTGCCGGTGGACTTCCCCTATCCCCTGTTCGCGGCGCTGCTCGTGGTCAGCGGGATCGGCCAGGGCATGTTCTCCGCGCCGAACACCTCGGCGATCATGAGCAGCGTCCCGACCGAACAACGCGGGGTCGCCTCCGGCATGCGGGCGACGTTCCAGAACTCCGGCACCTCGCTGTCGATCGGCGTGTTCTTCTCCCTGATGATCGCCGGGCTCGCTTCGTCGCTGCCGCAGACGTTGACCAGCGGGCTGCAGGCGCACGGCGTCCCGGCTCCGGTGGCGGACGGCGTCGCGCAGCTGCCGCCGGTGAGCACGCTGTTCGCGGCGTTCCTGGGCAGCAACCCGGTCGGGCACCTGCTCGGCCCGGACGTCCTGGCCGGGCTCGCGCCCGCCGACCGGGCCACGCTCACCGGTGGGGAGTTCTTCCCGCAGCTGGTGTCCGGCCCGTTCCACCACGGCCTGGTGGTCGTGTTCACCGCCGCCGCGGTGATGGCCGTCGTCGCCGCGGTGGCGTCCGCCTCGCGCGGCAAGCGCTACTTCCACACCCCCGAGGGAACGAAGGAGAACCGATGACCGACGAGATCGTCGCCGGGACCGTCACCATCACCGGCCACGGCGGGGACGAGCTCGAGGCGTACCTGGCCAAGCCGACCGACGACACCCCGCGCGGCGGGGTCGTGGTGATCCACCACATGCCCGGCTACGACGCGGCGACGAAGGAGATGGTCCGCCGCTTCGCCGTCGAGGGCTACAACGCGCTGTGCCCCAACCTGTACACGCGTGAAGCCCCGGGCGCGGACCCGGACGACGCGGCGGCGGCGGTCCGCGCGTCCGGCGGCGTCCCGGACGACCGCCTGGTCGGCGACGTCTCCGGCGCGGCGGACTACCTGCGCGCGCTCGAGAACGCGAACGGACGCATCGGCGTGATCGGCCACTGCTCGGGCGGGCGCCAGGCGTTCCTCGCCGGCTGTTCGCTGGACATCGACGCGGCGGTCGACTGCTACGGCGCGTTCGTCGTCAACGACCCGCCGGAGGCCATGAAGCAGATGAAGCCGCTGCTCGGCCTGGCGCCGCAGCTGTCGTGCCCGCTGCTGGGCATCTTCGGCGCCGAAGACCAGTTCCCCGGCCCGGACGAGGTCGCCGTGCTGGCGGCGGAGCTGGAGAAGCTGGGCAAGGAGCACGAGTTCCACACCTACGCGGGCGCCGGCCACTCGTTCTTCTCCGTCGACCGCCCGAGCTACCGCCCCGAAGCCGCGACGGACGGCTGGCAACGCATCCTCGGCTTCTACGCCCGCACCCTCGCCGCCTGAAAGGACTCGCCATGTGCACTTACCTGACCGAGAAGTTCGCCCTCGAAGGCAGCGGCAAGGGCGCCCGCGGCTGGTTCCGGCTGAGCGAAGGGACTGTGTACGTGGACCACCCGGTCCACGCGCCGTACGGCCACACGGTGAACATCGACTTCCGCAACCCCGAGCTGGGCGCTTCGGCCCGGGTCGCCCTGGAACTCACGGAAGAAGACGCGCTCGCTCTGGCGGACGCGATCCACGCGGCGGTCAAGTCCGCTCCGGCGGGTCTGGCTTCGCGGAACCAGTGAGTCAGGGCGTGTAGAGCGCGCCCAGGAACTCCAGCAGGAGGCGCTCCCGCAACGGCGCCGGTGCCGTTGCGAGGAGCGCGTTGATCGGGGCCATCCGGTCCGGCAAGCCCGCAGTGCCGCCGAGACCCGCGGCGGCCAGGAGGCCCGCGAACTGTTCCGACGTCAGGGTTGCCGGGTCCAGGGCCGCCACGAACTCCGCCACAGCCGGGTCTACGACCACCGGCCCGGAAGCGCGGGCCGCGTCGACCGAGGCCGCGAGGTCGGTCAGGAACTCCTTCTCGCTGCCGTGGTTCGCCGCCGTCACCGTCAGGTGGAGGTTCGCCGGGGACGCCAGGTGCGCGAACTGCGGCTGGACGTACCAGCCGCGGGCCTTCATCTCGTCCGCGACTGTGAACAGGTCGAAGCCGTCGTCGCCGGTGAACGCGATCAGCGTCGACACCGGGTCGCCGAGCACCCGCAGCCCGTCGATGTCGCCGATCCCGGCACGGATACGCGACACGGCCGCACGCGTCGACTCGGCCAGCGAGAGGTACCCCTCGGGGCCGAGGTGGCGGACCACCGCCCACGCCGCCGCCAGCGGACCTCCCGAGCGGGTGCTCTGGATCGTCGTGTTCAGCATCGTGTAGCCGGGCCACGCCGCGCTCGCGAAGTAGTGCGAGCGCCGCAGTTCCGCCGACGCGTGCAGCAGCACCGACGTCCCCTTCGGGCAGTACGCGTACTTGTGCAGGTCCACCGAAATGCTCGTGACACCGGGGACGCGGAAGTCGAACGGCGGCACGTCCGCACCCAGCCGCGCGAAGTACGGCAGCACCCAGCCGCCGATGCACGCGTCGACGTGCATCCGGACGCCCCGCTCGAGTGCCGCCGCTGCGATCGGAGCGATCGGGTCGAGGACGCCGTGCGCGTACGACGGCGCGCTCGCCACCACCAGCACCGTCGAATCGTCGATCGCCGCCGCCATCGCGGCCGGGTCCGCGCGGAACGTTTCCGGGTCCACCGGGACGTCGATCCGGCGGAGCCCGAACAGGTGCGCCGCCTTGTGGAAGGCCGCGTGCGCGGTCGTCGGCAGCACGATCGACGGCGAAGTGATCGAAGGGTTGGCATCCCGCGCGGCCAGCACCGCCAGCAGGCACGACTCGGTGCCACCAGACGTCACCGAGCCGACCACGCCCGGCACGTCACCGAGCAACGCGGACGCCTCCGCGACGAGGTCGTTCTCCATGCGCAGCAAGCTCGGGAACGCCGTCGGGTCGAGGCCGTTGGCCGAGGACGCCAGCGCGTGCGCGGCCGCGCCGAGGGAGTCCACTTCGGACAGCCCGCTGTCGTACACGTAGGCCAGGGTGCGGCCACCGTGGGTCGGGAGGTCGCCCGCGCGCAGGTCCCGCAGTGCCGCGAGGACGTCCTCAGGCGGGTTCATGACGCGGCTCCAGGACCTTGCGCCGCAGCAGCGGCAACGCCAGCGCGATCAGCACGCCGGGGATGATCGAGGACCCGACCAGGATCGCCACGATCGCGCTGTCCGGCTGGAAAGCCGTGGCGTCCGTGCTCGACACGTACCCGCCGAACGCCAGGATGAGCGCCCACAGGCCGCCGCCGAAGGCCAGCCCGAGCGTCTCCCCCGCGGTCCACACGCCGGCCGCGATCCCGGCGCGCGTCTCGCCGGTGCGCTCCTCCTCCGCCGTGATCAGGTCGGGCAGGATCGCCAGCGGGAACACCGAAATCCCCGCGTACCCGACCCCGCACAGCGCCACGAACACGAACGACACGAACAGCGGGATCGACTGCGCGAACACCAGGCCCAGCAGGCCGATCGCGAAGGCCGCGGTGGCCAGGCGGAAGCCGTTGAGCTTGCCGACGCGGTCGCCCAGGCGCGGCCACAGCGGCATGGTGACCAGCGCCGGGCCGACGAAGATGACGAACAGGATCGTGCCGTAGCCCTCGCTGCCGAGGATGCGCTGGGCGAAGAACGGGATGGCGGCGAGCACCGTGCCGATGCCGAGCGCCTGGATGAAGTACGTGCCGAGCAGCCAGCGGAACGGCCGCCAGCCGGCCAGCGTCCGCACCAGCTCCTTGAGGCTCACCGTGTTGGGCCGCAGCGACCCGACCGGCGCGTCCTTGAGGCCGAAGTACACCAGCAGCGTCGCGGCCAGCACGATCAGCCCGATCACGACGGCCATCACCCGGTAGCCGGTGACCCCGCCGATGCCGGTGCTGATCGCGGGGGCGCCGCCGCCGCAGATCAGGATCGTCACGGCCAGCACGCCGATCCGGACGCTGGTGAGCTTCGTGCGCTCGGTCGCGTCTTCGGTCAGCTCGGCGGGCAGCGCGTTGAACGGCACCTGGAACAGCGCGTACGCCGTGGCGCACGCGGCGAAGGCGATCGCCACGTACAGCGCGTCCGGCAGCGGGTTCCCGAACCCGGGGTGGGCGAACATCGCGGCGAACAGGATCGCCACGCCGATGCCGCCGATCAGCAGGAACCGCCGCCGGCTGCCGGTCTTGATCAGGTCGGCGTCGGAGAGCCGGCCCGCGATCGGGTTGAACAGCACGTCCCAGGCCTTGGGCACGAACACGATCGCGGCGGCCCAGCCCGCGGGCACGGCCATCGTGTCGGTCAGGTACTTGACCAGGACCAGGCCCGGGACCGTGCCGAAGGACCCGGTGACGAACGAGCCGAGCGAATAGCGGAACCTCGTCCGGCCGGACAGCGTCGCCATGGTCCTCCTCGCAGAGCGGATCCCGATGCTGCGATCAGTAGTGGATCTCGGCCCGCACCGGGTAGTGGTCGGAGGGAATCGTGCCACCGTCGTAATGCACCAGCCGTACCGGGCCGACCTCGGCGCGTCGCACCGAGCCGACGTAGTCCAGCGAATCGCGGTAGGTCGCCGGGACGGACTTCGCCGCGGCCGGGTTGGTCGCCGCGTCGAAGGTGTACTCCCCCGCTCCGGCGGTGCCCAGCGTGCCGCCGAGCGCCGCTTCGCCCTGCTCGGCCTGGGTGCGCCCGGCGGCGTCGCGGCGGCCCTGCCCGGCCCAGTACTCGATGTTGAGGTCGCCGGCGATGGCCACGGCGTCCCCGGCCGGGACGCGGGCCACGGTCAGGTCGCGGAGTTCGCCCAGCTGCGCCATCCGGACCTCGTGCGCCTTGGGCAGCGTCTCAGGTCCTTCGTCGGCCTGCAGGTGCGTGCCCGCGAGCCAGAGCGCCTTGCCGTGCGCGGAGATCCGGACCAGCGCGGCACCCTTGTTCGCCAGGTAGTCCGCGGTGCCGGAGTAGGAGTTCCGGTAGACGAGCTGGTGTTTCTCGGTGATCGGGTACTTGCTGAGCACGGTGACGCCGCCGTTGACGACGAACGGCGAGGTCGAGCAGTTCCCGTTCACGCTCGCCCAGCCCGCCGAGGTCGAGCAGTACTGGCCGACCAGCGGGGTCTGGAACGGGTAGGCGTCGGCGAGGCGGTCGCGCAGGTCCTCGGCCTGCGCGCTGAACGCCTCTTCGAGCACGACGACGTCGGTGTCCTGGCCGCGGATGACGTGCTCGGCCGCCTGTGCCCGGGCTTCCTTGTCGGAGGTGTTGGGGTTGGCGATCCAGGGTAGCTGCCAGAGGTTGAAGCTGAGCACGCTGACCGAGGCGTCCGCGGCTTGGGCGGGAGCGGCGGTGAACGCGGCGATGACGACGGCGGCGAGAATGGCGGTCCGGCGCACGCGGGGTCCTTTCAGGAGACGACGAAGGCGCGGGAGGTCCCGCTGAGCTGGGCGATGGCGCCGGTGAGGCCGTGCTTCCAGGCCCCGAAGTGGACCACGCGGTACTTGCCGACCGGGGTGTTCGCGGGGATGTCCCAGGTGACTTCGGCGCGGGACTCGCTCACGAACGTCCGCGTCCAGCGGAACTTCGTGGCCCAGTCGCCGTCGTCGGCGTACCGGACCCAGCGCCCGTCGGCGTACCGCTGGATCTCCAGGAACGTCCCGTCGCGGCGGAGGTCGTTCTTCGGGTGGCCGGTCACGAACGCGACCGACACCTGCTCGCCACGGCGGTAACTGCTCTTCGCGTCGGTGACGACGTCGCCGAAGCTCTTGAGCGGCGGAGCGCTGTCGAAGACGACGCCGGGCTGGAAGTTGACGAGCTTTCCGCGCAGGTCGCGCGGCACCGGGCCGTGCGGCACCGCCGAGCCCGCTTTCATCGCGGCAGCGAGCTTCCCGAACTCCTGCTGGTACGCCGGGAGCGTGTAGCGGCCGAACAGCGTGGACGCGCCTTCGTACTGCTGCGAGTCGTACTCCTCCGGCGTCGTCACGTACTGGCTGTAGGCGTTCGAATAGCCCTGCATCAGGACGTTCTCGAGCGGCACGCCGAGCGCGGCGGCGACGGTCTTCCGGATCCGCAGCCCGGCGACGATCGTGTATTCGGCGGGCCCGGCGACCAGGTGCAGCTGCCCGATCCGGACGAGCTGCAGCGGCAGCACCTCCGGCGCCCACGGGTACGGCTTCATCGCGCCGAACGGCACCGCGACGACCTTCGGCGCCTGCGCGTCGGCCAGCGCCCGCGGGATCGGTGCGTCGATGCCGCCGAGCCAGTCGATGAACGGGTTCTTGACGCCCTCGGGCAGCGGCAGGCCCGGGCCGTCCTCGGTGCTGCCGGCCAGCATGGAGACGCCGATCGCGGCGGTGCAGGTGCGGTGCGGGCGGCCGTCCGGGGTGAACGCCGGATCGACATCGACGGCTGACATGTCCACGTAGGTGAGCCGGTGGTCGACGCCGCCGGTGATCGGCTCGGTCGCCGCGTCGAACGCGCGTTTCGCCGCCTGGAACTGGAGTTCGCCGATCCGGCGGGTGTTCTCGAACTCCGTCTCGGGCGTCCCGGGCTGCAGGTTCAGGTTCGGCGTCATGTCGCCGGAGTTGGTCTGGGCGAACGCGGCGACGAACCCGGGCGGGCCGTCGAGGTAGCGGACGCCGGCGTGGTCGTGCTCCCACGCGTAGGCGGCGTAGCCCTTGTTGTCGCTGCTGATCAGGTGGTTGCTGTTGCTCATCGACGTGCCGTGGGTGGCGAACCAGGTGATCGCGCCGACGTCCCGGCCGCCCTGGCGGAAGCGCAGCACGGTGACCGCGGGGTCGATCGAGAGCGGGAAGTGGTCCTTGTCGGGGTTGCGTTCGAAGGCGACCCGCGAGCGGTTGGCGCTGGCCTCGGTCAGCTCGGTGCGGCCGAGGGTCAGCTCGCCGGGCTTGAGGTCGTCGTGGGCCCGGCCGATCGCGTCGACGATACCCGTGACGACGGCGTCGTAGGTCTGCTGCTGGAAGCCGAGGATCGAGAGGTCGTAGGCCGCGTAGTGCGAGTCGCCACCGCAGGCCGAGTGGGTGTGGGTGGCGTTGAGCAGGACGTTCTGCTCGGCGTAGCGGTCGCCGTGCTTCTTCGCGAGTTCACGCAGGACGCCCTGGTGGACCGACTGGAAGAGCGCGCCCAGCTCGGCGGTGACGAAGACGATCCGGCGCGTGCCGTCGTCGACGATGAAGGCGCGGGCCCGGGTCCGCAGGTGGATGCCGGCGGTCTGCTGCTGCGGCATGGAGTAGCCCATCATGCCGTTCTCGGCGGCGGGCCCGGTGACGTCGCCGATCCCGACGCCGACCCGCAGCACTGGCGCGGCCGACGCCGGTCTCGCGACAGCGGCGGCGAACGGGAGCGCGGCAGCTCCGGCCAGGACGTGACGACGGCTCACCCGCATGCGGTCTCCCGACTAACGTGAACGACTTTCGCGTTAGTCGGGGACCGTACGGGAGGCCGGAGGCCCGGGCAACCCGACAAAAGTGCCGACAGCTGCCGGCACAGGCACCCGCGAGCGGCGTTTCCCGCGACGCAGGCTCCGCCCGGACTCAGGTGCGGCGAGTTCGGCAAAGTCGGGCAGCACGGCCGATCCGCCCATCCGCGACGACATGAAAGAGTCATTCACCTCGCCAGACGACATGAATGACCCATTCACAACATCCCCGCGACGCCAGGCAGACCACGCGGCCGGCCTGCGGCCGGTCACCCGCTCGCCGGCGCGCGACTTTGCTGGGACCCTGACCTCCGAAGACCTGAATGGGTTATTCAAGACGCCACCGTCAGGGCGGGCGAAAGCTCTGGGTCAGCCCAGCGCGTCGGCGATCTTCGCCAGCGTCGCCGCGTCGCCGCGCAGCAGCAGCTGGGTCACCACCGTCTCCTCCCACGCCTGCAGCTCGTCCCGGATCTTCGCCGGCGGCCCGATCAGCGATGTGTCCTCCACCAGCGACGTCGGGATGGCGGCCGTCGCCTCGTCCTTTCGCCCGGCCAGGTACAGCTCCTGCACCTTGTCCGCCACGTCCTCGTACCCGAGCCGCGCGAAGACGTCGTGGTGGAAGTTGACGGTCTTCGCGCCCATCCCGCCGATGTACAGCGCCAGCGACGGCTTGATCCACGACGCCGCCTCTTCGACGTCGTCGTGGACGATCACCGGGATCGAGCACGGCACCTCGAACGTCTCCAGCGTGTGCCGCGCCCCTTCGCGCGCGAAGCCCTCCTCCAGCGCCGCCTTGTAGAAGGCGTTGCTCTTGGGCGAAAAGAACAGCGGGAGCCAGCCGTCGCCGATTTCCGCGGCCAGCGCGACGTTCTTCGGGCCCTCCGCGGCCAGGTGGATCGGGATCTCCTTGCGCAGCGGGTGCACCGTCGGCTTCAGCGCCTTGCCGAGACCGGTGCCACCCTTCAGCGGCAGCTGGAAGTGGGCGCCGTCCAGGGTCACCGGGGCCTCGCGGGCGATCACCTGCCGGACGATGTCCACGTACTCCCGCGTCCGCGCCAGCGGCTTCGGGTACGGCTGGCCGTACCAGCCCTCGACGACCTGCGGGCCGGACGCGCCCAGCCCGAGCACCATGCGGCCGCCGGAGAGGTGGTCGAGGGTCATCGCGCTCATCGCCGTGGCCGTCGGGGTGCGCGCGGACATCTGGACGATGTTCGTGCCGAGGCGGATCCGCCTAGTGGACGCGCCGTACCAGGCCAGCGGCGTGAACGCGTCCGAGCCGTACGCCTCCGCCGTCCACACCGAGTCGAAGCCGAGCTCCTCGGCCTTCAGCACGGCCTCCAGCGCGCCCGGGGTCGGGCCGCTGCCCCAGTACCCGACGTGGAATCCCAGCTTCACGAATGCCTCCTAGACGTTCGGCGCGTAGTGCTCGGGCTTGCCCCGCTCGGACAGCGGGGGCAGGTTCCTCCGTGGAGTCTCGACCACCGGCGCGCCCGCAGCCACCTCGCCGCGCACGCGGCGCCAGCCGGCGCGGGCCCGGGGGTGGTAGCGGCGGTCGTGCGGGACGAGCTTGAACACGGCGTTGATCAGCTTCCCGGCCCGCCGGTGCCGCCGCGCGTCGCGCTCGGACCAGCGCAGGCCGAGCCGGTCGCGGATCTCGCGGTCGTACAGCCCGGTCGTCAGCCACACGAAGTTCTTGGCGATCAGCGCGCTCAGCGGCCGCCAGAGCGCGTCCGGGAGCCAGGGCAGGAACGGCGGCTTCGCGATCCCACGCAGGTCGAGGACGTCCCGCGTGGCCTTGTTGTCCTCCAGGACCTCGGCGCACATGTGCTTCCAGTAGCGCTGGAAGTCCTCCCAGCTCTCCGGCACCGGCCGCATGGACATGTCGTACATCCGCCACCACGTGACGTGCTCGTCGAACAGCCGCCGCTTCTCCGCCTCGCCGATGCCGCCCATGAAGTGGTCGGCGATGAGGATCGTGCTGACGAAGAACGTCGAGTGCGCCCAGTAGTAGGTGTCGGGGTCGAGCGCGTGGTAGCGCCGGCCCTGGGCGTCGACGCCCTTGATGCGGTCGTGGTAGCCGCGCACCTGCAACGCCGTCGCGTGCGCTCGCGGGCCGTCGTAGACGACGCCGCCGATCGGGTAGAGCGAGCGGAAGAGCCGCTGCCAGCGCTCCTCGAAGAACCGCGAATGCTGCTCGACACCGGCGCCGAGGCCGGGGTGCATGTTCTGCATCGAGCCGGCCCACAGCGCGATGAGCAGGCCGCGCCAGTCGCCGAAGTACTTCCACGTGAGCGAGTCGGGGCCCAGCGGTTCGGGGGCGTCCATCGGCGGCTCTCCTCGTCGAGTCCAACTGACTACGGTTGTTGTCAGGCTAGGATCTGACAACACGCGTAGTCAACAGAGGAGTGATCATGCCGGGCCGCACGTGGGCGGGCACGACCCTGGACGACCGGAAGGCGCTGCGGCGCGAGCAGCTCGTGGCCGCGGGCCTCGAGCTGCTGGGCACCGAGGGCTCGGCCGGGACGAGCGTCCGCGCGGTGTGCCGGCACGCGAAGCTGACCGAGCGGTACTTCTACGAAAGCTTCGCCGACCGCGAGGAGCTGGTAGCGGCCGTGTACGAGCACGTCGGCGAGCAGGCCCGGCAGGCGCTCGTCACCGCGGTGCGGGACGCGCCGAGCCCGGTCCAGCGGGCCGAGGACGCCGTGCGCGCGTTCGTCGAGCTGATCGTCGACGACCCGCGCCAGGGCCGGGTCCTGCTGCTCGCGCCGCTGACCGACCCCGCGCTCACCCGCCGGGGGCTGCACCTGCTGCCGGTCTTCGCCGCGCTCGTCGGGGAGCAGCTGTCCCACGGCGACGAGACCGAACGCCAGATGGTCGCCATCGGGCTGGTCGGCGCGCTGAGCAACGTCTTCATCGCCTACCTCGACGGCTCGCTGAAGGTCTCGCGCGAGCGGCTCGTGGCCCACTGCGTGAAACTCGTGCTCGGCGCCGACGACCACTGACCTCACCTCCGACCTCGTGACACTCGCGCGGGTGATCGGGCACACTCAACCCATGCGTACCGCTGGGCGGAACGACGGTGCGAGCGGCGACGGCCTCGTCGCGGCCCGGCTCGCCGCGCTACTGGAAGCCTTCCGGCCGGGTGACGAGACGCTCGGCGTCTCCGAGCTGGCCCGCCGGACCGGGCTCGCGAAGACGACCGTGCACCGGCTCGTCGGGCACCTCACCGGCACCGGCCTGCTCGAGCGCGAAGACGGCGCCGTGCGGCTCGGGCTGCGGCTGTTCGAAATCGGCCAGCTGGCCTCACCCCGCCGCGGACTGGTCGAGGCGGCCCGGCCCTACCTCGCCGACCTGCGCGAGGCGACGCGCAACACCGTCCACCTCGCGATCCTCGAAGGCACCGAAGTCGTCTACCTCGACGTCCTGCGCGGCCCGGACGCGCCGACGCTGCCGTCGCGCATCGGCGGCCGGTTCCCCGCACACGCCACCGGAGTCGGCAAGGCGATCCTCGCGTTCTCGCCGGAATCCGTGGTGAACCAGGTGATCGACGCCGGATTGCCCCGGATGAGCCCGAAGACGATCACCGCGCCCGGCCTGCTCCGCCGTCAGCTCACGCGGGTCCGCGAGGACGGGATCGCCTTGGAGCGCGAGGAATCCGGCGTCGGCGTCGTGTGCGCGGCCAGCCCGCTGCTCGACGCGCGCGGCGTCGCGGTCGCCGCCGTCTCGATTTCCGGGTGGGCCAACCGGATGCGGACCGAACGGGTCGCGCCCGCCGTCCGGACGGTCGCGCTCGCGTTGACCCGGACACTCTCCGGATCCACTCGGGACAGTCGGAAATAGGCCTGCGGGACAAGGCTTTCGCGGGCGGCTACGATCCGTGCAATGGCCCAGCACAGCCGGGAGACGACCGGCCCGGCCCGCTCCTCCGCCGCGCACCGGTTGCTGTCGCTTGACATCGTGCTGGCGCTCCTGGCACTGGCCGGCGGCCTTCGGGTGCTGTACCTCGCCGCGCCCGAACCGGTCCTGCCCGCCGAGGCCGCGAACGTCGCCCACGCCTACGCGCTCGGGCACCTGACCCCGTTCGCCGACGCGGGCGGTGCCGGGTTCAGCCCGTTCGGCTGGTGGCAGCTCTCGGCGTACACGATGGTCACCGACGCCTTCGGGCGCTCGGCGACGGCGCTGGCGGCGGTCCGCGAAGCCGTGCTCGTCGCCGCGGTACTCGGCGCGCTGCTGCTGTGGTTCCTGGCCCGCCGCCTCGGCTTGACGCGGTGGGCGGCGGCGGCCG
>NZ_JAAGNB010001463.1:0-22190 GCF_010550475.1 Amycolatopsis sp. SID8362 | reverse complement strand
GCGGCGCGGCGCGGCGCGGCGCGGCGCGGAACCCTCGACCAGCCCGATGCCACCTGGCTCGATGACCCGACAGCGACCGCTGCTGGCCGATCGGAGCCGGTTATCGAGCCCGCTCGCCTCAGGTACCGCACGGTCAGGCGAAGGCCGTCGGTGCAGATCTTCGCCAACTTGGTCTGGATACGGCATCATCTTTCCCGGCGGGTACCCGATCGTCGTCCTGCTGTTCCTGAAGCGGGAACTGCTCGGGCGCAGCGTCCGCGCGGTCGTCGTCTCCGTCGCCGGGTTCGCCGTGCCGTACGGCGCTTACGTCGTCTTCCGCTGGTTCGAGTTCGGCCGGCTGGTGCCCAACACCGCCGTCGCGAAGGGGCAGGAACCGCCGACCCTCGACGACCTCGCGCGGCCCGGGGAGATCGTCTCCTACGTCGGCTGGCTGGTCGTCGCCATCGCCGTCGCGTGCCTGGTCATGCTGATGATCCGGCCGTCGAAGCTGCGCACCGGCCTGATCGCGCTGCTGGCGCCGTTCGGGCTGACCGTCGTCGCCTACATCGTCCTCGAGTACGACTGGATGGGGCAGCTGCGCTTCGCCACCCCGGTCTGGACGCTCGGCGCGTTCGGCGCCGCGGTCGTGGTCGTCGAGGCGCTGTCCGCGGTCCGGCTGCGCGGCCGGATCGTGCTCGCCTGCCTGCTGGTCGTGGCCGCGGTCAGCTCGGTGAGCGGCTTCTACACCCAGGGCACGACCTACCGCGCCAACGTCAAGACGGCGTTCTGCATCGTCGCCGAGCGCGACGCCCAGGCCGTCAACGGCTTCGCCGACATCCTCAAGCTGCCGGACACCGCCCAGGTCGGGCTGATCGACCTCGGCGGGACGTCGCTGGGCAGCCGCATCCGGGTGCTCGACCTGGCCGGCCTCGGCGACAAGCCGATCGCCGACTACCTGCACCGCGCCGACATGCAGGGCCTGCGCGAACACCCAGCCCGGAATCAAGGGCTCATGACGCCCGCGTCGACGATCCACAAGGGACAGCCGGCCCTACGTCACCCGCCGACCGCGAAGGTCGGGCACGACGTCGTTCGGCAACTCGACCAGCCCGGCCGCCTCCGCCTTCTCGCCGGGTGTGGGCACCATCATCACCGCGCACAGCGGTGCCGCCAAAGCCAGCGCCGCCACGACGAACACCGGGAAGAGGAACGAGAACACCTCCACACCGGCCGGGTCCGGCGCATCGGGGGTCAGGTGCACCTTCATCGCGGCCATTCCGGTGTAGTGCATGCCGGTCACCGCAACGGTCATGATCAGCCCCGCCAGTATCCGCATCACGAAGCTCTTCAGCCCGACCGTGAACCACAGAGCGGCGGTCGCGGCCACCACGGCGATCACCACCGACAGCGCGACCAGCCAGGTGTCATAACTCACGGTGCCCTTGATCCGGATGGCCGACATCCCGGTGTAGTGCATGATGTTGACCGCCAGTCCGGTGAGCAGACCGCCCAGCAGCAGGCGCCACCAGGCGAAGTTCACCCGGACACCGAACACCAGCAACCCGCAGAACACCGCCGCCACAGCCAGCAGCGCCGACCCGGCGGTCGGCATGATCGAGTACCGGACCGGATATCCCGGAGTTTCGACGCCGAGCATCGCCGTGAAGTGCATGAGCCAGATGCCGACCCCGCCGATCGACACCGCCGCGAGCCCGAGCCACGTCAACCGGCTGCCCCGGCTGATCGCCTGCCGGGCCTGCACCGTGCACGCGAGCCCGAGCGCGCAGCCGACCACCGACGTCAGGCAGGACAGGACCAGCATCCACTGCCCCATCGCGAAATTCTCCATACCCGGCATGCTGTCGCTATCCAAGGTCGCTCCCCTCCCGAGGCATGATGGGATGTGCCGCCGTCGTCCAGGCCACCGGAACGGCGGCCTGGGTTTCCCACTGGGTCAGTGCGTGCCGGGCCGCCTCGATCAGCGTCTCCCTGGTGGATCCCGGTGACCGGGCATCGCAGGTGATCACCGGCACGTCAGGCGCGACGCGCAACGCCTCGCGCACTTCCGCAGGCGAATGCTGCCGGGTGTTCTCGAACTGGTTGATCGCGACCACGAAGGGCAGGCCGCGGGACTCGAAGAAGTCGATCGGCGCGAAGCAGTCCGCGAGCCGCCGGCAGTCCGCCAGCACGACCGCCGCGACCGCGCCGCTGACCAGGTCGTCCCACATGAACCAGAATCGGCGCTGGCCCGGCGTACCGAAGACGTAGATCACCAGGTCGTTCGGGAGCGTGATGCGGCCGAAGTCCATCGCCACGGTCGTCGACCACTTGCCGGGCACGGCCGCCGTCTCGTCGACCCCGATGCCGGCCTCCGTCATCACGGCTTCCGTTCGCAGCGGGGCGATCTCCGAGACGGCGCCGACGAACGTCGTCTTGCCCACACCGAATCCGCCGGCGACGACGATCTTCGCCGATTTGATGCTGTTCGCTGATTCAGATCGCATGGAGGCCACTCAGGACCCTTTCCAGCAGGTCGTGTCTTTCGTCCCAGGAAGCGTTGGCGCCCAGGGTGTCTCTGACGGTCACCCAACCTGAACTCGCCAGGTCGCTGACGAGCACCCGCGCCACCCCCAGCGGCACGGACAGCTCGGCCCCGATCTCGGCCACGGACCGCGGCCGCCGGCACAGCCGAAGCAGCACCGAGCGCACATCGCTGCGGTTGTACGGTAGCGACGCGCCGTCGGTCGTCGACTGCACCAGCGCCTCGATCGACAGTTCGAGCGCCGGCTGGGTGCGGCCCTCAGTCCACGAGTACGGTCGCGTCATCGACGGCCTGGGCCCCGGTTCTTCTTCGTCGGCTCGGCCCGCCCACCATTCGGCGTCGGTCATGGCGCCGCCTGGTTCGCAGCATCCTGGCGTATCGGCGTGTCGACCATTTTGCCGACCCGATCCACCAGCAGTGTCATCTCGTAGCCGACGAGCCCGATGTCGCAGCGGCTGCTTGCCAGCACGACCAGGTTCGAGCCGTCGCCGACGCCCATCAGCAACAAGAAGCCCTGCTCCATCTCGATGACCGACTGCACCACCTGGCCGGCGGTGAACAGTTCCGCGGTGCCACCGGCCAGGCTGGCCAGTCCCGAGGCGATCGCCGAAAGCTGATCGGCACGGTCTTCCGGCATGCCGTCGCTGGCGGCGACCAGCAGTCCGTCCACGGAAACCAGCGCCGCGTGTGCCACTCCGTCCACATCGCGGGTGAACTCCGTAGCCAGCCAACCGAGCGAAGCCTTGGTCGACGTGGGCGGGTGTGTGGTCATTTGTTCTCCTCGTGCCGGGCGCCGGGCGACCCGCCGGGTGGGCGACGTACATCGGTCTCGCCTGCGGAGCCGCGCGTGCGCAGGCGGGCCGCGCGCATACCGTTGTAGTGCTGGGAAAGGTTGTTGCGCACCGCGGCCGGATCGCGGAATCCGGCGGTGGGGCGAGCTGTGTCCGATCGCGGGACGGCTGCGCCCGGGGCCAGCTGCGAGCCTGGCTCGCGGACCGGCAGACCGGACGGTGTGACGGTGGCGGCGTTCACCGGCTCGACGGCGCTCTCGGCGGCCCGCCGGGCGTCGTCGGTCCGGGTTCCCCAGTCTTCCGCACGCCGGGCAGGATCCGATTCTCCACCGGGTTCGGCTGGCGAGAACCAGCTCGACACGATCCGGTCGAATATCGGGGTCAGCGCCGCGGACGACCGGTCGGCCGGGGCCGCGGGACTCACGGCACGCGAACTCGCTCCGTTGATACCGCCGTGGTGCGGGGACAGCTCGTGACGTCCGGTCGTGACCGGCAACAGGCCGGCGACACTGCCGTTGACGGCCGTCCCCGGCTCGGCCTGCCTCGGCCGCGGCGGCAACACCTGAGGCGCCGTGAGCACGTGCTCCTGGTCCGCCGAAAACCGGTCGGGCAGCACGAGATTGCCGGGCAGGTGGACGCTGGCGGTGACGCCGGCTCTGGTGGACCGCGCACTGGTCCGGCGCAACCGGACGATCACCCCGTGCGGCGCGGCCAGCCGTCCCACGACGTACAGTCCCATCCGGCGAGTCGTCTCGGGATTGACCGCGTCGCCCGCGGCCAGCCGTCCGTTCGTCGCTTCGAGGTCGTCCACAGTCATTCCCAGCCCGCCGTCCACGACCTCGATGAGCAGCCCGCCGTCGGCCCCGCGGTCGGCGTTGAGCACCACCTTCTCCTCGGGCGGCGAGTGGCGCGTCGCGTTGTCCAGCAGCTCGGCCAGGATGTGCACGATGTCGGGTGCGGCGTCACCGCGCACCGAGCCGCCGGGCGCGTTGCCGAGCGTGACCCGCCGGTAGTCCTTGACCTCCGAGGTCGCCGCCCGCATCAGCTCGACGATCGTGATCGGCTGGTGGTCCCGGCGTGCCGGGGTACCGCCGGCGAGGACCTGCAGGTTCTCGCCGTTGCGCCGCAGCCGGGTGGCGATGTGGTCGATGCGGAACAACGCGTCCAGCCGGCGCGGGTCCTGCTCCTCCGCTTCCAGCTCCTCGATCACCGACAGCTGCAGTTCCACCAGCGCCTGACTCCGTCGGGACAACGTCATGAACATCTCGCTGACCTGCCTGCGCAGCTCGGCCTGCTCACCGGCGAGCCGGAGGGCCTGACGGTGCATCTCGTCGAAAGCGCGCGCCAGCTGCCCGATCTCCTCCTCCGTGCGAACCGGCACGGGCGGCACGTCTTCCCAGCGCAGGTTCACCCCGGCACGAGCACGGGCAACCGTCTCCGGGAGCTGGCGGTGCGCGACGTTCAGCGCGGCGGCGTGCAGCCGCCGCACCGGGGAAACCAGGGTACGAGCCAGGAAGAGGGCCACCGCCAGCGCACCCAGCAGTGCGCCGAGCACCAGAGCGGTGTCCCGGAGCGCGCTCGAGCGGATCTCGTTGGTCGCGTCGGACACCGTGGCGACAAGCGAGCCGACCAGCTCGCGCAGCAGCGCGTTGATGGCGTCGACTTCGGCCGCGACCGGTTCCAGCAGCGCCGGCAATGCGTCGAAGTGGCCGGTCGCGAGGGCGTTCTCGAGCGCCTCCTGCCGGCTCGCGGTGGCCGCGGTGACATTCGCCAGCCGGCTGGCGACCTGGTCGGTGGCCGTACGCTGGATCTGGCCGCTGACCAGCAGTTCTTCGGTAGCCGCCCGGTCCGCGCCGACCAGCGCGGACACGCTGGGCCGGTTCACCGGGGCGGAACGCAGGATCGCGTCCTGAGTCACCACGTCGGCGCGCATCTGGAGCAAGGACCGGATGGTGTTCGCGCCGGCGGTCAGATCGGGTCTGGCGGCACCGGCCACCACGTCGGGCACGATCTCGGCGAGCGCGAAGACGACCTCCTTGTAGCCGGCTGTGGCGGCGACGGCGTCACCCACCCCCGAACTGCGCAACCGCAGGCCGCTGAGCCGGCCCAGCGTCACGCTTAGGCCGTCCTGGGCGCGGGAAGCCAGTCCGGCGAAATTGGCCGCACGCAGCAGTGGCCCGGTCGCCGCGTCGACCGCGGCGGCGCTCTGTGCCCGCTGCTCACTCCCGGCTCCCCCCGCGGCTGCCACGGCTTCCTGGTCGACCAGGTCGGTCAGCGCGACGACCCCCTGCGCGACCGGCAACTGGTCCCGCACCCCGCTGAGGGCGCCGGCCGTCGACAGTTCGGGCTGAATCCGCCCCGCGGCCAGAGCGAGTGCCACGATCACGGGCAGCAGCAGAACGGCGGTGATCTTCGTGCGCAAGCTCCACGAATCGGGACGCCAGCGAGATTCACCGGACCGGCCGTCGGCCGCAACTTCCTCGATCATCACTCGGCCAGCTCAATTCATTTCAACTCGGGGTAGCGAAATCCGAAAACCGGCAATGACACAACTGAAATCCATGTTTGCGGAATCATTTACCGGTGGCTTTGGTTTTGAATGGGCAAAATACAACCCCAGATCCAGAGGCATGTCAAGGGGCGGAACGGGCATGTCGCAGTCGCGATCGACGCACTCACTCTGCGTGCTACACCCTGGCATTACGGCGCTGAATATGGTAGTCGCGCATTCCTTGATCAAGGCGGGGCTGTCACCGAGAAACTACTCGCGCGTAAATCTCAACCGCCGTTACGGCCCCGAACAGGCGCACACCCCGAACCGACGCGGGCCACAGAGCTCCACTAGGCCTACATGCATGTCCATCGCAACGATATTAACGGAACACTTAATCAGGTCATCCGATTGGCGTATCGGTTTGACGGCGAGTAGAAAACAGCGGCCAGAAGGGAGGTGGACGTAACCCTCAAAGACCAGTCGCCCGACCTACACGCTGCGCATCGGATCACACACGGAGAGCGCTCAAGCATCCCGATCTGTTCGATCACGTTCGACGAGCAGATCACCAACGCGGACGACAGCGTGGCGTCACCGCTGTACACGTCCACTTGCTCGGCGGCGTCCTCGACTCCGGTGACGGGATCACCTCGGCGGCCGTCCGGCCGCCCCACCGTCCCGATGGCATCCGGTGCCGGGCTGCGGATCGGGCTCGGCCTGCTGCACAGCCGCCAGTCGTGCTGGTCCTGACCGGCACCCGGCCGGGAGGCGATCAAGACAGCTACCATGGCGCTCGAACCCACCGAAGCCGGGCGATTGCGGTCCGCCCTCGCGCACGCCGGTCAACACCCCGGTCGATCAGGCCGTGACACCACTCAACCTGGGAGCCGGCGAACAACTGTCGGTCCGCCACGATTCCGGCCCCAGGCCTGAACACTTGTCGGCAGTGCCGCCTCAGCTCGACAACGCGCTCGCCCGCTGTCCCTCGTCATCGTCCAGGGTGACACCGCCACCACGCTCGCGCGTTCTGGCGCGGCGTGCCTCTCGCGCGTCTGGATGCCGGGCTACGCACCGGACACCTCGCCGCGCCGTTCCCCGAAGAGGAGTACCGGCAACTGGTCTCGAGGATCGCCACACTGCACCTGGCGCCGGCTGAGACAGCAGCCGCACCGCGCGTCGTGCCCGCGAACCTGCCCGCGGCCGACCAGGCCCTCATACCCTGCACCCGGCTCGTCCTCGTCATCGCTAATCGTGGGGCGAGCCGCTCGCCCGTATCGTGACCGCGGTAAAACGCATCCCCGCCAAGCATCGCGACGTCCGGTTACGTGAGGCCTCGCCGTTGGCCCAAGCCGCGGTCAGTTGCGTGAGCGTGGTCGAGGCGCCGGTGCCAGTCAGCACGAGCGACGACACCACGCCGACCGCGATCCGGCCTGCGGCCTTCAGCGCCCAGTGTTCCGGGATCGGCCGGCCATCGGTAGCGGGTCGACCGGGCGGATCCGCACCGTCGGCGCCGACGTGAGATCGCGTGCTGCTGGTCGACGGCCGCGCGCGGGCAGCGTCCAGCGCCGGTCGTGGCCCACATTCCACTCTCCGTCGCCCCGGCGCCGATCACCGCGACGGGCTCACCAATCCGTCTGCGTATAGACGTCCGGCGCCTGGGCGGAGTTGACCTCGTGCCATCGCGAGGACGATCGCCAGCCGTCCTGATACCTGTGGGTAGCGTCGCTTGCGGAGTTACGTTCCGACGCTACGGCCGGGCGGTGGCAACCCCAGCATGCCACCGACCGGTCCGCGCGGAGCGACGACACCGACTGGCTGACAAGCGGAGTGCCGTCTCACCAGCGAATGCTAACCCGGGCACGCGTGTGTCGCAGCTGAACAAACAAACGTGACCCAGGTCACTCATTGTGTGTAGTCGCCGGACTTCTGCCCGCGCAGACGACAGCTCACAGGCGGTCGCAACTGAGAGTTGACGCCGATGCGCACGAATGCAGTAATCCACGGATCATGCGTGGAATCGTGTCGCTGACTACTGGTACGTTGTGTTTACTTTCCTCGGACACGTGCTGCCGACAGCAATGCAGATTTCACTGAATGTTTACACAAATTTCGGAGGCGCTGCGCCCGTGGCGGCGACTGACCCTCGGCGCATGCCCGCGCTGCCGGGGCAGCCACCTCAGCCCACCGTGGCGAAGTGCCGGATGTTCCCCTGGCTGGCCGCGACGCGCGCACCGACGTTGCCCGCGTCGGGATTGGCGCCGGCGTCCGCCGAGGGCAGAGTTCTGTGCACGAATTGATGCACGAGAGCGAGATCTTCGGCCACTACCGCGGCGTTCTGCCGGAGGGTCTACTCGGGGGCGATTGGCTCGTCGCACAAGAGGCGGCGTCCTCACCTGACGGATGACACGTTCGCCTCTCCTGCCTGCCGCACGCAAATGAGAAAGAACGTTCCGGAGTGACGGGCGTGCCGACCACGTGCTCCACACTCCGCCGCCGCGCCGAACATCAAGATGCTCCCATCATTCGAGCGCTTCACTCGCCGTCCGTGCGTCACGCAATGCGCTCGCCGACAGTTTCCGCATCGTGCACGGCATCAGACAACCCGCACCTTTCTCTCGTCGCCTCAGTCGTGACTCGAGCGCGCTGTCGAGCATCTGTTGACCTGTTGTTTCCGTCCTGAGCGGCTAGCGACTTGCTGTCTAAAGTAGACGGTAAGCGAAGCGACAAGTGGAAGTACGACCACCGCCCGGGGTCGACAGGATCGAAATGTTTGACCAAAAGGGCAATTCTCGGTGCGCGAACAGTTCCTGATGACTGCCGCTGGCGCGACTGGTCGCATTTAGTGACGAAGTTGCAGAGGCTCGCCCACTCGAATGGGTGGCCGTTCCGTCTCGGGGACACTCATTGTCGTAGTTTCCTTCATGGCGACGTGTTACCGCTTCGGGCTGCCTGTCGGCATTCTGCTAGGTTCCGCTCGTTCCTCACTTGACGTCGAGCCTGATCGGCGCTGTGACGCCTGTTGCCTGCTCGACCTTCTCTGTTCTTCGAAGGGAAATTTCATGCGTTTTTCAGCGTTGCGCTCCACCGGTGTGGTGGGGCTGGCCGCGGCCGGGCTGTTCGCGGCCGCCGTCCCGGCCCAAGCGGCCCAGGCCGCCGGGAGCGGCTCTGCCTACGGCGCCTCGATCACGGCTACTGTCGGCCCGGTGTCGGTCACCACCGGCCAGCTGGCGCCGACCAACACCAGTAACCCGGGCAATGCCAGCACCGGCCTCGTTAACGTGCCGACCGACCTCCTGACCGTCGGCGCCATCACCAGCATCTCGGAAATCGACACGTCCAACAACGTCACAGAGATCGGCACGGTCTTTCGGGCGGACTCGCAGCTGCTGCGGCTGCACGCCGATTTGCTCAGGGCGCGATGCAACGCCTACGCCGCCGACGTCACCGCCACCAACCCCGGTGGCCTGACCGGCCTGTCGGAGATCACCAACCTCACCATCGGCAGCACGACCATCACCCCGACTGGCGACGTGAGCCAGACCCAAACCATCGACGGCGTCGGCACGATCATCCTGAACGAGCAGACCACCAATTCGGACGGCAGCCTGACCGTGAACGCGCTGCACATCAAGATCGACCCGAATATCGACCCGACTGGCAGCGCCTCGGGTGACATCATCCTCGGGTCGGCCACCTGCGGCACCTACCTGGCGCCCGCGGCTACGCCGACGCCGACCCCGACGACGACTCCTCCGACGACGCCGCCGGGCGGGGACTCGGGGACCTCGGGGAGTGGTTCGGGCACGGGCTCGGTTGTGCCTGAGGGTGCCCCGGAGACCGGTGATGGCTCCGAGGCCGCGGTGACCGCGCTGTGACTCGTCCCTGTCCCCGCCCGATTGCATTGCTGCTGAGCCTGCTCGCCGGGCTGGTTCTGGCCGGCTGCGGGGCCTCACAACAGGACACCGCCCCCGCCCCGGCGCCGTCGCCGGTCGCCGCCCAGAAGCCCGTCGCGGATCCGGTCTCGATCGACGTGCCGAGCATCGACGCACATTCCTCGCTGGTGCCGCTCGGGCTGAACCAGGACAAGACCGTGCAGGTACCGCCGGTGGACCAGCCGCTGCAGGCGGGCTGGTACCGGCTGGGTGCCCTGCCCGGCCAGCCCGGTCCGGCGGTGATCCTCGGGCACATCGACGGCAACCACCAGAAGGGCATCTTCTGGCGGCTGCACGAGATGAAGCAGGGCGACCAGGTCGTGATCGGCCGCAAAGACGGGTCGAAGGCCACGTTCACCGTCACCAAGGTCGACCAGGTCGCGAAAAAGGAATTCCCGACCGAGGCGGTCTACGGCAAGACAGCCGGCTCGGAGATCCGGCTGATCACCTGCGGTGGCGCGTTCGACGCGGCCAAGCACAGCTATCTCGACAACATCATCGTGTACGGCAAGCTCAACACCTGACCTGCCGTTCACGGTACGGGGCCTCGCAGGTGCGCATCTGGGCGCAACGGCGAGGCCCTTCGTCGTTTCCGGAAGCTTCGAACATCCGGCGGGCTGGGCAGCGCGCACGAGGCGCCGCGGACCGGAAGAAACATCGCGCTGGCACCAGGAACGGGTTGAGGAAGATCAGGCCGTACAGCGCGAACACGTCGACCGTCGGGGCCAACAAGGGCAGGACGACCTGGAACAGCAGCAGATAGCCGAGCCCGCGCCGGCCGAGCTTCCCGGCGAGGCCGCGCCCGCCTTGTCAGGGCGGCCGCGGTGGCGAAGTGCCGGACGTTCCCCTGGCCGGCGCGACGCACGCCGAAGTTGCCCGTGCCGGGATTGGCGCCGATATCCATTGAGGGCAGAGTGTTGTGCATGAATTGATGCACGAGACCGAGGGAATCCGCCGGAGGCCCGCTCAGGGCGATTGACTCGTCCCACAGGAGGCGGCGACCTCACCTGACGGCGCCGCGGTGACGATCGTCCGTTCAAGCTGCCGCCTTCGTCTCTCCTGCCTGCCGTACGCCAATTAGAAAGAAGATTCCGGAGAGGCCGGGCGCGACGACCACGTGCACCGTTCTCCGCCGCCGTGCCGAACATCAAGGCGCTTTCGCGATGCGACCGCAACTTTCGCGCCTCGACTCGGCCGCGACCTGCCATTTCCATCTCGAGTGGCTGGCGTGGACCGTCCAAAGTGTAGGCTAACCGAAGTGGCGGGTGGAGTACAGCCGACGCCAGAGCCAACATAATCGAAATGTTTGACCAAAAGGGCAATTCTAGGTGCACGAACAGTTCCTGATGGCTTCGCAGCTTGCTCATTGCGAGGCGTTACCGCTTCGGGCTGCCCGTCGGCATTCTGCTAAGTTCCGCTCGTTCCTCACTGACGTCGAGCCTGATCGACGCTTGGCGCCGGCAACCTGCGCGACTGTCTCTATTATTCGAAGGGAAACTTCATGCGCTTTCCAGCGTTGCGCGCCGCCGGGTTGGCCGTGGCCGGGTTGACCGCAGCCGGATTGTTCGCGGCCGCCATGCCGGCCCAGGCCGCCGGGACCGGCTCTGCCTACGGTGCCTCGATCACGGCCACTGTCGCCGCTACCGTTACGACGGTGGACACCGGCCAGCTGGCGCCGACCGGCACCAGCAACCCGGACACGAACAGTATTCTCGGCGGCACCTCCGGCATCCCGAGCGCGCTGAGCAGCATCTTGACCATCAGTGGTGTCGTCGAGAGCACCTCGGCGATCGACGCGTCCAACAACGTCACCGAGTCCGGCGGGGTCACGAACGTGAGCTCGCAGCTGCTGCAGCTGAACGCTCAGGTGCTCACCGCGAACTGCACTGCCAATGCCGCCGCCGAACCTGGTGGCCTGACCGGCTCGTCGGTGATCACCAGCCTTACCATCGGCGGCACGAAAATCAACCCGACTGGCGACGTGAACCAGACCCAGACCATCGCGGGCGTCGGAACGATCATCCTGAACGAGCAGACCACCAACTTGATGGACCAGAGCTTGACGGTGAACGCGCTGCACATCAAGCCAGACGGGCTTGTCGCCACGGGTAACATCCTCCTCGGGTCGGTCACGTGCGGCGCCTACCTGGCGCCGCCGACCGCGGCGCCGGGCGGGCACAGAGGCACTCCGTAGGGGAGCGGTTCGGGCACAGCCTCGGATATGCCGGTCGGTGGCCCGGAGACCGGTGATGGCTCCGAAGCTGCGGTGACCGCGCAGTAACTCGTCCCTGTCCCCGCCTGATCGCACTCCTGCTGACCCTGCTCGCCGGGCTGGTTCTGACCGGCTGCGGCGCGTCACGGCAGGACACGGCCCCGGCCCCAACGCCCTCGCCGCGGGGAAGCCCGTCGCGGAGCCGGTCTCGGTTGACGTGCCGTGCATCGACGTGCACTCCTCGCTGGTGCCGATCGGGCCGCAGCGTCAATCCCCCGGCGACGGCAATGATCCGTACCGTTCCATTCGCTGCCAGCGCAGCCGCGCCCCGGCGACCGCGGTGACCACCGACTGGATGACCACGAGATACATCAGTTGCCGATAGACGAACTGCTGCAGCGGCAGGCTCCACAGTGGACCGGGTCGTTCACCGTCCAGGTGGAACGCGTAGAGGGCCATCACCAGCTGCACGAGCAGGAAGCCCGCCCACACTCCCAGCACCAGGAACGGGTTAAGGAAGATCAGGCCATACAGCGCGAACACGTCAACCGTCGGGGCCAACAAGGGCAGGACGACCTGGAACAGCAGCAGATAGCCGAGCCCGCGCCGGCCGAGCTTCCCGGCGGGGCCGCGCTGGCGCAGCGCACCCCGGTGCTTCCACATCGCCTGCATGGTGCCGTAGCACCAGCGATAACGTTGCCGCCACAACGCTCCCAGCGACGCGGGAGCTTCGGTCCAAGCGACAGCGTCCTGTTCGTAGACGACTCGCCAGCCGTCCCGGCACAGTGCCATCGTGAGGTCGGTGTCTTCGGCGAGCGTGTTGTCCGGCACGCCTCCGACGCGACGCAGCGCCGTGCGGCGGAACGCGCCGACCGCTCCGGGCACGGTGGGCATGCATTCGGCGAGGTCGAACAGCCGGCGGTCGAGGTTGAAGCCGACGACGTACTCGATGTGCTGCCACAGTCCCAGCAGGCCGCGCCGGTTGACCACCTTGGCGTTTCCGGACACCGCGCCCACTCGGGGGTTCGCGAAGGGCTGCACCAGTGTCCGCACGGTGTCCGGTTCGAACACCGTGTCGCCGTCGACCATGACGATCAGGTCGTGGGAAGCCTGCGCGATGCCCGTGTTGAGCGCGGACGGCTTACCGCCGTTCGGCTGCCGGATCACGCGCACCTGAGGCAGGCGTAGCGCCTCGACCAGATCCGCCGTACCGTCGGTGGAACCGTCGTCCACGACGAGAATCTCGACGACTTGGCCCGAGGCCGCCAGCGAGCGGACGGCTGCCTCGATTCCGGCGCTTTCGTTGTAGGCGGGGACGATGACCGTGACCGGCGCCGTGACCGGCGTGCTCGGGCGATGGCCCGCACCGCGTGCATGGCGGCGTGCGGCGACGAGGGTCACCACTGCCCGCAGCACACTCAGTGCACTGGCGATGAGCAACAGCCAATCCACGACGGTGAGAAGCCAGTGGCTGGCGGTGAGGATCCAGATCAAGGACAAGCCGAGCCAGCGCTCGGCGCCGGACGCCGGCTTCATCGCGCTGGTGAGGCCCATGGTGGCGCTGACCGTACCGACGACAATTCCTTGCCGCTGGTACTGGGTCAGCAGCCGGTCCAATGCCGCGACCGTTTGGGTCCGGTCGCCACCCGAGTCGTGCATCAGCACCACCTGGCCGTTCTTTCCCCCGGCCGTTCCGTTGGCGACGATCCGGTCGACGCCGGGGTGCCGCCAGTCCTCGGTGTCGCGCGTGGTCAGCACTGTGAGGTAACCCTCAGCGTCAGCCTGCTGGATCGCCGCCCAGGTCGCGTCGTCGAGGGCGTCGTTCGTGGAGGAATACGGCGGGCGCAACAGTGTGGTCGTCCGGCCCGTGGCGCCGACGATGGCCAGCTGGGTCTCGCGAAGCTGCAGCGTGCGCTGCCACGCGGGGCGAGGTCCGAGATCGGCGTGCGTGAACGTGTGCACACCTACCTCGTTGCCGTCTTCGACGAGCTGGCGCACCAGCCCGGGCTCGGCGACGACCTGGGCGCCGATGACGAAGAACGTGGCGTGCACCTGGTGTTTGCGTAGCACTTCGAGGATCCGTGGGGTCCACACGGGGTCCGGGCCGTCGTCGAAAGTCAGGGCGATGGTGCCGTTACGTGGGCGGGCCGTTCGCGGTTGCCCGTTCTCGAGGGAGATGACCGGACCGCCGCCGGACACCGACGCGGGGACCTGTCCCGCACTCACCGGGGACGAACGCGCGCCGTCCGGGGCGTCATTGACACGGTGCTGCACGTAACCGTCGATCAGCAACGCACAACTAAGGGTCGCCACCAAGACAGCCAACAGCAGCCAGTGGGTACGCGGCGGCACGTCACGAGCACGCGCCCGCGGACGGCGCACGTTCACGGCTTCTTGGCCGGAGTCGTGCGCTGGTCGAACCCACGTGGCGTGACTGCCGGGTGCTGGCCCGACGGCGACACCGGAGGGGCGGTGGCACTGGGCGCGGGCGCGGCCGTCACCGCGGGGACGCTCGCGGGCGCTGCGACAGCGGAGGCCGGACGGCGTGTCGGCGGCGCCTCGACCGGAAAGGAACGCGGGATGGTCGTCGGCGCGTCGGCAAACGTGGGGGTGGACCGGGCGCCCGCGTTCTGGTTGTCGTCGTTCGCTGTGGTGGCGGGCGAAGAGGGAGCGGGCGTTTTCGTTTCGGGCAGGGGCAAGGAGGCACGGGGCAGCGCCGGTTCCCCGAGCAGGGCGGTCACCAGCAGAACGAGGTAGGCGGCCGCCGGAACTACGAGGAGCCACCCGAACCGCCGCGCGCGGCTGCGGCGCCGGCCGCTCGGGTCGACGAAGACCGGTTCCTCGAGGACGTGTCCTGCTCCGGACGAGAACAGACCCGCTGCCGGTCTCTCGGGTCCCGTTCGGCGAGCGGGCGCTGAGGTGGTCTCGCCAAGACCGGGACTGCGTGTGGTGTCATGCCCGGAGAACGCCCCCTTCACGGTTCTCCTGCGAGCGGCGGAGTGCGACAGGCGATTCGGTCGCTCCGCCCGGACGTCGGCGCCTGCGGGAAGAAGTTCTCCGACGGCCGGCGCACTGTCCACCCCATCGCCAGGCCCGGCAAGATCGGAGTCATCGTCAAAGCCGCTGTTGTGCTCACCCACTTCGAACACCGCCGACAGGTCTGGGAGAAGACTTCAACCGCTCGCACTGTTTCATTGCATGGCGTCCGATCGTCACTCTTTTTTCGCCAATTTCTGACTGAACAGGCCCTCGACATGGCTGTACGACAATTGTCGGAGTCGAATTGTCGGTTGACCAGCGGTGTCGCCACCTCGGTGTCCCGAGCTTGTTCCTAGTAGGCGCGACGGACTCTTGTCCAGTCCTTCTTCACCTGCGGGTGAGTGCGGCCGGCCGCACGGCCTTGCCCGCCTCGACGTCCGAGCGCGCCTCGGTCGGCGAGTTTCTTGTCGCGGGCGATGGCGTGCCACCGCCCAGAACCATAAGGGCATCGAAGTGTGCCCCTATGACCCCGGCAACACTGTTTCGAGTTGTGGGTGCGACTCGGTTCAGGGGAATGACTCGAAATCATCGGGTCGAGCCCACCTGAAGGATTCCTGAAGTTGGTGGCGGATGCTTTCGTCGGGGAAGTCGTCGACGTAGGCGGTGAAGGTGTTCGCGTTGCGGGCGGCTGCGTCGTTGAGCGCCTGGCGGTAGGCGGGGATGGTGTCGATGAGGTCCAGGATCTCGTCATAGCCGCCGGAATGTTGCTGCAGCGTCTCGAACAACGCCTGGATCGCGTCGTTCTGGGCGTAGTAGACGATGATGCGTACATGCTGCCAGCGGCCAAGCCAGTTGCTGTTGAGGTACAGGGTGTCGCGTGTCCGGTCCGGCAGGGCGTCCCATCCGGTTTCGGCCTGCACGGTGTCGCCGGTTGTCAACAGGGTCCAGAGATGCTGGTCAATCAGTTCACATAACACGGCACGCCCCAGCAGCGCCAGCTGCACCTCCAGGTCGGCGTAGCTGAACAGCTCCCAGAACTGCTCGATGTTCTGCTGCGCGGCAGCGTCCAGGGCCTGGCCGTACCCCGGCCTGGCGACCAGCTGCCCCAGTACACCCGCCACGACATCAACTCTGCCCCTCAGCATCATGAACACCGAGTCCAGATCACCGAACCGCGCAGACTGGTAAACCACCTCCGCCACCTCCCAGTCAGGCATCCCCGACTGAGCATTACTGGAACTCGTCCTGGGACGAGTCCTGATTGCGTTCAGTACTTCGGAATTGGTGGCGAGACCGTACTTGACCAGCTCGCGAACCAGACGCTTCTGGTTTCTGCTGTCGCAGGCTTGGTTGAAGGCCTCGCCGTACCAGGGCACGTCGTTCAGCCATGTCATGATCCCATCCAGTTGAGGCACATTTGCGGCCAGCTGTCCGACGACCTGATCCAGTTTGTCTTGCTCGGCGTAGCTCTTGATCCACCGCGCGCGGAGCCAGCAGGAGATGTCCACATACGAGATCAGCAGGGCTAACGTCGCTTCCGGAAGACGGTCGACGTAGGCTTCCGCCTCCGCGATCGCCACCCGGTCAGCGGGCCTTTTCATGATCCGGCGCCACACGTATTTCATGGGGCTGTCGTCAGGATTGTCGGGAACCGCTCCAGCCGAGTCCGCTCCGGTAGAACAGGTGTCAGGATTCCGCAGCGGCGGCGCCCCTTCCAACTGTGCCACAGTGAAGTCGTATTCCGTATCGACGTGCAACTCAGGGTTGTCCCAGTCGTCGTCGTACGCTTTCCCTGGACGGTTGCCGAACGGCCCCGGGATGGTGGCCGCTTCGCCCAGGCAGGCCACCAGAGCGATGTCGTTCCACTTTTCCGGCGGCAGGTAACCGAGCATGCCCGAGCAGATGTGGCGTCCCAGCCGTTCACAGCGAGGCTCCGTCACCACCCGGGGGACAGCATGCGGCGAAATGTCCTCGCGGACGAACTCCTCCCCCAACTTGCGTTTCCGTCCAAAATACCGACCGTCAAAGCAGGTGTGCTCGCCCTGCTCAGAGCAGGAGATCGTCACCCGGCCGGGGTTATCGTGCCCGCACAACCGGATAATGTCCGGGATGTCAGGCTCAACGCCCACGCCCACAATCCGCACATCGCTTTCGACAGCCAGCGCGGCCCACTGGGCGAGGAACTGGTCGTCCTCCTTCGTCAGCTGGTAGTTCCTGATCCTGTTCGGTCCGGCGATCCTCCTACCCGCCTGGCCGGCCCCATCCAGCAACGCCAGCAACGCGACGTTCGACGTCAGCGTCACGGTGTCCGCGGTGTATGTCCGGACCGTCTGGCCCAGGGGAACGAAAGTGTAGTCCTCGTCAGGCGCCTCGCCGTGCCCACTGACAATGATGGTCACGTGTTCCGCCCCCTCGAGCTCGCCGGTCGCGGCAGCAAACCAGTCTAGTCAAGACTCGCACTCATGACGACGGTCGGTTATGTCCGAAAGGGACAAGTGGGGGGCACGATCGACCAGACCCGAGCCTCGCCGCGAGAGGCACATCTGCTCGAGCGTGCTCGCCCGCCTGCCACCGGAGCGGGTGCATGACATCGCCCTGCTGGTCTGCCTCGGCGAGGCAGAGATCATCCCGGGTGTGCCTTATCGGGGCAAGCCCTTTCCGCGCGGCAGCCGCCGTGCTCACCGTGGCCGATCGCGAAGCCCCGGCGTTCCTCGCACCCGCACATCTCTTGCGTGTCAAGGAATTCCCCGGCATCCCCGAGGCCAAGCTGCGACGGCCGCACGAGGTGGCCCGGGCAGCGCTCGACGGCAGGTTCGCGATCGACCGGCTCACCGACGTGCTGCCCATCCCCAGGCTAGCTGGGCGCCTTCTGCGCAGCGCGGTCGCGCCGGTGCAGCAGCACGAGTACGCCGACCGCGCTCACGATCGTCACCACGGCGATCACGATCCAGTGGGAGACCCCGCCGCGGACGTGAATCCAGTACTTGGGCTGGGGCACGACGAACAGGAGGAACGCGAACACCGTCGTCGTCGTCAGGACGGCCCACGACCATCGGGCGTGATGGAACAAGAGGTAACCGGAGACCACAGTGAACGGCAGCATGTCGATGAGGGTGCTGAGGATGGCCGTGATGGTGGCGGCGACCACGGTGTCATGGCCCAGCACGACCGGCCAGGAGCCCTTGGTGGGGACGATGGTCGCGAGCACCCAGCAGCAGCCGCCCAGGCTGAGGGTGACGATGGCTTTGAACCTCTCGGAACTGACCTTCTGGGCCACGGACACGCGCCGCTGTGAAAGCCGCAGCATCGCACCACCGAGCAGCCCTGGAACGAAGCTGACAAGCCGGGAGATGACGACGCCGACAGCGCTGATCGCCAAGCCGAACGGGATGGTTTGCACGTCGGTGGGGACACCCAGGATCGCACGTGACCTCGCCGCGCTCAGCCAGTACTGCACCGCGCCGATCAGGAACTGGGCGATGACGATCGAGACGACCAGTCGCGCGGTGGTCACGTCAGCGTGTGCGTTCGGATCGACGAGCGTGAGCAGGCACGCGTTGAGCACGATCAGACCCGTCACGACCAGCCAGTGACCGCCGCGGAGTACGTTGCCCATCCGGATCAGTACGGCGGGCACCCGGACGCGCGAGACCGCGGCGTGGAATCGGTCGTACCGCGATTTCAGGGCCTGGTTGAGCGCTCCCGTAGCCAGGACGAGGAGGAGCGTCCACACCAGCCCGGACGCCAGCGCCTCCGCGATTCGCCCCGGGTCCTTGACCAGATCGCCGATCGTGGGTAACGCACCGGTCAACACGCTTGGCGCGTCGGCCTTCGTGCGGTCGACGTTGTAGTCACCTGAGTACCGCTGTGTGACCAGCCCGCTGGGTGGCTTCCGGTCCCGCGCTGCAGGCAGTGTCGCCGTGCTGCTGGCGGGCTCGTCGGTCGGCCTGTCCGCCGGCTGGCTCATCGGCCTCGGTGACGGACGCAGCGACGCACTCAGAGCCGGCGAGGGACTCGCCGGCTCTATCGCGGCCGGCGCGTGCCTCGGCGGCGGGGTCGGCGCGTGCCTCGGCAGCAGCCCCAGCTTCGGTCCGGCGACGAACTTGATCGAGGTGACTCCAGCCCCGTCCAGCGCCTTCGTAGTACCCCCGCCGACGTCGTACACGCCGGCTGTCTGCGCGGTCACCGGGACCTCAACGGTGCAGGCGTCCTGACCAGAGCCAAGAGCGCCATCGGCGACGCTGATCGAACGGTCCGCGGTGATCGACGCCGAGCCGCAGGTGCTGCCGACCTCGCCGGCCACCCGCAGGCCTTCCGGCAGCGGCGTGGCGAAGCCCCAGCCGTTCTTCGCCAACAGGTCCGCCGTGTTCGTGACGGTGAACCGCAGGGTAGCCGTCGTGCCCAGTTCGGACGGGCCGGTCCGGGCGAACTCGGCGTGGAGCGCCGGCGTGACGTCGAACATCCGCAGGTTGTCGATGCCACCGTCGTTGGCGACGGCGCTGCCGTTGTCATTGCGCAGCACGAAGCCCACGTTCGCAGTCGACACCCGTACCGCGATGGCCGAGTCGTAGTGCCCCACCTTGGTGGTACCAGCGAAGCCGTGTGCGACGAAGGCGGCCCGCTGGTCCGTGCAAAGATCGATCGCGGTCGGGAATGCCCTGCGCTCCACCCCGCCATCCAGCACGCCGACGTCGAGCTGCGCCGGATTCTGGTCGCAGCTGAGCCCCACACCGTCGAAGCTGAGCCTCAGGAACCGCCCACCGGTGGTTACGGGGATACCTGAAGTGCTCCGCAGCATCACGTCGCCGGGCTCGAGACGGTGGTTGACGTCCGGCTGCTTGGTGAAGAAGGCCAGCGCGTGATTGGTCGTCGACGGCTGCCTCCCGGCGGCCACGGGAGCGTTGAGCGCAGCTTGGTCGACCGCGTCGTCGCGGGCGTCGTAGTACTCGCATCCGGACGGCGGAGGTGCGCTGGCGAACCGAAGGACCAGGCCGTTGCACGCCGCCGGCCACGTCCAGTAAGGCGAGCCGGTATACGTCGTCCCACTCGCACCGACGTAACCGGTCAACCCGACCCAGTCACCAGGGGCGTTTTCGAAGTCCTCCCCGAAGACCAGCCGCGGGGCAGCTGGCGCCAGAAGTCCCACGCTCTCCCGAGGTGCCGCACCTGCATCCGGCAGCTGAAGCACGACGAGCACGAGGATCGCCCCGATGGCTGCAAGCGCACGCCCGAAACGCGCCATGGCTTCTCCCCGGAACAACGATGGTGGATCGGGACCAACGAGGGCCCTGCGCCGGGCTTCCCTTAAGTAAAGCACCGCGACGGGCCGGGGAATCCGGCTTTCGTGGACATTGTCTCGAAGGGCACGCCTCGCTTCCTGTCCGCACTACTCGGTGATGGTGACGTCATTGAAGGGCAGAAGCGGTTCGAGCCAGGGAAACACGACGAACATGAGCAGCGCGACCACGGCCGCCACGAGGATCACCGCGACGGCAAGCCGGGTCGGCCACGGGCCAGGGAGGTGGCGCCAGATCCAGGCGTACATCAGAGTGTCTTCTCCAGTTGCTTGAGCAATCCCGCGTAGGAAAGGCCGTCGGTTTTCTTGGCTCGATCAGTCAGGATCGCGTGCACGATGAGGCGTTGAGTGTTGTCGAATTCGGGGTTGCAGGTGGTCAACGTCAGCAGCCGGTCCTGCTGGGATTGCGCAACTGCGTCACGTGTGCGGTACGGCACCGGGTTCACCGCGTCCACCTGGGTTGGTGCGACTATGCGGATCCCGGCGACGGACTCGTACGGGCCGCCGAGAACAGGCACGTTGTGGCACCGCTGGTCGCCGCTCGCCTGTGTCGACCATGTCGCAACCTGGTTACTCATCGGCAGCACCCGATAGACCATGAATTCGTCCCTCGTCTCCACGATGATCGCGTCGCAGGCCTGCAGCTCGTCGAGGTCGTTGAACGGCGCACCGCGGCCGATGCGGTGGCCGGCGACGGCGAAGTTCCCCGGGTCACCGGGCAGCGCGGACCCCGGGTAGTGGCCTGGCCCCTTCGCGAGGACACGGAGACTCACGCCCTCGAGCACGGTGAATCCGTAGTCCGGCCCGAACCGAGGGATGTAGAGCCGGGTGAACGGCTGCCCCACCGCGGGCACGCTCGGCACACTCCGAGGTTCCGACCACGTGCTTTGGAGATCCCGCGTGGCCCGCTGCTGCTCCCGGTCCGTCTCCCAGCCCGTCACCCACAGCTCGTAGACGGCGAACAGCAGGACAACGAGCCCGAACGTGACGAGCAACTCGCCGACCAGGGTGGACGCCGATCGGCGCCCGCTCATGGCGTCCGCCCCTGGTTCGGCCTCGGTTTCGGTGGTCTCCGTGCGCACCGATGACGAACTCATCGGGTCTCAACCGCGCCCTTGCGCCGGCTGCCCCGACGGATCAGGTAGCCACCGCCGGACAGAGCCAGCAGACCGACCGCGACCAGGAACACGACATTCACCGGAGCGCCGGTGGTCGGCAATTTACCGGTGGCCGGACCGGTCGTCGTCGCTGTGCCGGTGGACGGCGTGCCGCCTGCGCTACCGTCACCGCCCTCGCCGTTTCCTCCCGAACCGTCACCACCCGGACCGGTACCGTCGCCCGGCGCCTCGTGGGCGACGGTGAAGGCAACCTTCTGGCTGTCCGTGGAGACGTTGCCGGCCGGATCTGTTTGCGTTGCCACCACAGTGTGCTGACCGTCGGCCAGCTGGTTGGTGGTCTCCAGCGTCCACGTGCCGTCCGCACCCACAGTGACCGTGCCGGCAGGTGTGCCGTCGATCGTGACCTTGATAGTGGCGCCCGGCTCGCCGGTTCCCTTGATGGTGGGGGTGCTGTCGTCGGTCGTGGAGCCGTCGACCGGGCTGCTGATCACCGGAGGCGCCGGGGCCATGGTGTCCACGGTGAACGTGCTCGTCGCGGTGGCACTACCGGCTGGGTTCGTCTGCGTTGCCGTGATCGTGTGCGACCCATCCGACAGCGTCGACGAGTCACACGTCCACTTCCCCGACGAATCGGCGGTCGTCATACACAGCGTCGTCCCGCTTTCGGTCACCGTCACTGTCGATCCCGGCGCTGCTGTGCCGGAGATAGCAGGGGTCGGGTCATTCGTCGTGGAGCCGTCCGCCGGAGAGGTAATCACCGGAGCTGCAGGCGGTGGTGTCGAGCCGACGCCAAGGACGATGAACGTGTCCGGCGCCGACACCGCCGAAACATTCCCCGCCGCATCCG
>NZ_JAAGNB010001417.1:0-26232 GCF_010550475.1 Amycolatopsis sp. SID8362 | reverse complement strand
CGAGAGCCAGGTCGGAGAGGTCCGGGGGAGCGGACCGCGACCCACCGGGCGCGGTGGCGAGCACCAGCTCTTCGGCGGCGAGCGGAGTGGTGACCAGGCCGGCTCGGGCATGATCCGCGGGGGCCGCCGTCACCACGACGTCCACTGTGGACTCCACCACCGCGCACCCCGCCTCCGCGGCCGCCAGCCCGTGGATCTCCACCGCCAGGCCCGGGTGCGCGTCCCGCAGCTTGACCAGCACCCGGTGCAGGTCCGCCAGCAGCCCCGGGCAGACCCCCACCCGCACGCACCCGCCCACCGGGGAGACCACCGCGCGTGCTCGCTCCGCCGCCTCCAGGGCCGCCCGCGCGGCGGGCACGAAGGCCTCGCCCGCGGGCGTCAGCACCACGCGGTGGGTCGTGCGATGGAACAACGGCGTCCCCAGGTCGCGCTCCAAGGCTCTGACCACTGTGGACACCGTCGACTGGACCGTCCGCAGCCGCTGGGCCGCCGCCGTGAAGCCGCCTTCCTCGGCGACGGCCACCACCACCGCCAGCTGACGGAGTTCCATGTCAGCCGAGCACCTCGCGGACCAGCGCCGCGGTCTCGCTCGGCGTCCGCCCCACGCGGATGCCCGCCGCCTCCAGCGCCGCCTTCTTCGCGGCCGCCGTGCCCGACGAGCCGGAGACGATCGCGCCCGCGTGGCCCATCGTCCTGCCCTCCGGGGCGGTGAAGCCGGCGACGTAGCCGACGACCGGCTTGGACACGTTGGCCCTTACGAACTCCGCGGCTCGCTCCTCCGCGTCGCCGCCGATTTCGCCGATCAGGACGATCACGTCGGTCTCCGGGTCCTTTTCGAACGCTTCGACGGCGTCGATGTGCGTCGTTCCGATGATCGGGTCGCCGCCGATGCCGACGCACGTCGAGAACCCGACGTCCCGCAGTTCGTGCATGAGCTGGTAGGTCAGCGTGCCGGACTTCGACACCAGGCCGATCCGGCCCGGCCCGGTGATGTCCGCCGGGATGATGCCCGCGTTCGACCGGCCGGGGGAGATGATGCCGGGGCAGTTCGGCCCGATGATCCGCGTCCGCCCGCCCGCCGCGACGGCGTGGGCCCACAGCCGCGCGGAATCGTGCACCGGGACGCCTTCGGTGATCACCACCGCGAGCCCGATCCCGGCGTCCACCGCCTCGATCACCGCGTCCGCGACGAACGGCGGCGGCACGAACAGCACGCAGACGTCGGCGCCCGCCGAAGCCATCGACTCCGCGACGCTGCCGAACACCGGCAGCTCCCGGCCGGCGAGCTCCACCGTCTGCCCGGCCTTGCGCGGGTTCACCCCGCCGACGACGTTCGTCCCGGCGGCCAGCATCCGCCGGGTGTGCTTGGCGCCTTCGGAGCCGGTCATGCCGGAGACGACGATCCGGCTGGTCTCGTCCAGGAAGATGGCCACGTCAGACCTCCGCGATCGCGAGCTTCGCCGCCTCGCGGGCGGCGTCGTCCATGGTGGCCACGACGGTGACCAGGGGGTGGGCGGCTTCGGCGAGGATCCGCCTGCCTTCGGTGACGTTGTTCCCGTCGAGCCGGACGACCAGCGGCTTGGTCGCCCGTGGGCCGAGGACCTCCAGCGAGCGCACGATCCCGGTCGCGACGGCGTCGCACGCGGTGATGCCGCCGAAGACGTTGACGAACACGCTGCGCACGCGCGGGTCGCCGAGGATCACCGTCAGCCCGTTCACCATGACCTCGGCCGACGCGCCGCCGCCGATGTCGAGGAAGTTCGCCGGGCCGCGCGCGCCCGCCTCGGCCGCGGCCGCCGCCACGACGTCCAAAGTGGACATGACCAGGCCGGCGCCGTTGCCGATCACGCCGATGTCGCCGTCCAGCCGGACGTAGTTGAGTCCCTTCGCGTGCGCTTCCCGTTCGAGGGGGTCGCCGCCGTCGGCGTCGTCGAACGCGGTGGACCGCCGGAAGGCCGCGTTGTCGTCGAGGGTGATCTTCCCGTCCAGCGCGACGATGCCGGCCGATGTGCTCGCCAGGGGATTGACCTCGACGAGCGTGCAGTCTTCGGCGACGAACACCTCGCACAGCTTTTCGACGACCCCGGCCACCTCCGCCCGGACGTCGGCGGGAAACGCCGCCGCCACCTCGGCCGCGTCGACGCCGGTCAGCGGGTCGACCGGGACGCGCCGGAGTGCTTCCGGGTCCGTGGCCGCGACTTCTTCGATCTCCATCCCGCCGTGCACCGACGCCATGGCGAGGAACGTCCGCCCGGCGCGGTCGAGCAGGAAGGAGACGTAGTACTCCTCGGCGATCTCGCTCGCTTCGGTCACCAGGACGCGGTGGACGGTGTGGCCCTTGATGTCCATCCCGAGGATGTCGTCGGCGGCCTGTTCGGCGTCGTCGGCTGTATGCACCACGCGGACACCGCCCGCCTTGCCGCGGCCGCCGGTCTTCACCTGCGCCTTGACCACCACGGGCCCGCCGAGGGCCGCGGCCGCGGCGCGGGCTTCCGCCGGATCGGCGGCGACGCGGCCGCGGGGGACCGGTACGCCGTGCTTCTCGAAGAGGTCACGGGCTTCGTGTTCGAACAGGTCCATGCGGGGGCGTCCTTTCCGTGACGGGGCAGGGCAAGGGCGTGAAGTGGTGGTCCGCGGGGGCCGGCTCGAGGCCCGGGAAAAACCCTGCGGATAGCCCTGGACACGGGCTGCTTGAGGAGTGACTATATGCCTACCCCATACGGTATGCAATCTACAGTCTGCCGCGAAGAGGCCGCTGACCTCGGAGGACGCCGGCAGCGGCACGAGCGGACCCGGAAACGGACCGCCGGACAAGAGAGATCCGGCGGCGGACCAGAGGAGTTGAGCGATGGCGCTGACCACGACCGGCACGACCGCGGGGGAGAGTGCCCGTGCGACGAACGGCGCCGAGCCCGCGCCGGCCGAAATCTCCGGCGGGCACCTGGTGGCGAAGGCCCTGAAGGCCGAAGGGGTCGACACGATCTTCACCCTGTGCGGCGGCCACATCATCGACATCTACGACGGCTGCGTCGACGAAGGCATCGAGGTCATCGACGTGCGGCACGAGCAGGTCGCGGCGCACGCCGCGGACGGCTACGCGCGGATCACCGGCAAGCCCGGCTGCGCGGTGGTGACCGCCGGGCCGGGCACCACCGACGCCGTCACCGGCGTGGCGAACGCGCTGCGCGCGGAAAGCCCGATGCTGCTCATCGGCGGCCAGGGCGCGCTGACCCAGCACAAGATGGGGTCCCTGCAGGACCTCCCGCACGTGGACATGATGGCCCCGATCACCAAGTTCGCCGCGACCGTGCCGCACACCGCCCGCGTCGCCGACCTCGTGAGCATGGCCTTCCGCGAGGCCTACGCGGGCGCGCCAGGACCGTCGTTCCTGGAAATCCCGCGTGACGTCCTCGACGCCCGGGTGCCGCTCAGCCAGGCGCGCATCCCCGAAGCGGGCCGCTACCGCGCGTCGACGAAGAACGCCGGCGACCCGGCCGACATCGAGAAGCTCGCGGACCTGTTGGTGCACGCCAAGAAGCCGGCGATCCTGCTGGGCAGCCAGGTCTGGACCACGCGCGCGACCGAGCCCGCCGTCGACCTCGTGCGCACGCTGAACATCCCGGCGTACATGAACGGCGCCGGCCGCGGCACGCTGCCCCCGGGCGACCCGCACCACTTCCAGCTCTCCCGCCGGTACGCCTTCGACAACGCCGACGTCATCGTCATCGTCGGCACCCCGTTCGACTTCCGGATGGGTTACGGCAAGCGGCTGTCGAAGGACGCCACCGTTGTCCAGATCGACCTGGACTACCGCACGGTCGGCAAGAACCGCGACGTCGACCTCGGCATCGTCGGCGACGCCGGCCAGGTCCTCGCCGCCGTCGCCGAGGCCGCGTCCGGCCGCACCGACAACGGCGCCGTCGGCCGCAAGGCCTGGCTCGAGGAACTCCAGGCGGTGGAGGAGAAGGCGAAGCAGAAGCGGCTGCCGCTGCAGCACTCCGACGCGAGCCCGATCCACCCCTACCGGCTGGTCCACGAGATCAACGAGTTCCTCACCGAGGACTCGATCTACATCGGCGACGGCGGCGACATCGTCACCTTCTCCGGGCAGGTCGTCCAGCCGAAGTCGCCCGGCCACTGGATGGACCCCGGTCCACTCGGGACACTCGGCGTCGGCATCCCGTTCGTCATGGCCGCCAAGCACGCCCGGCCGGACAAGGAGGTCGTCGCACTCTTCGGCGACGGCGCGTTCAGCCTCACCGGCTGGGACTTCGAGACGCTCGTGCGGTTCAACCTGCCGTTCGTCGGGATCGTCGGCAACAACTCGTCGATGAACCAGATCCGCTACGGCCAGGCCGCGAAGTACGGCCTCCCGCGCGAGCGCGTCGGCAACACCCTCGGCGACGTCCGCTACGACGAGTTCGCGCGCATGCTCGGCGGCCACGGCGAAGAAGTCCGCGACCCGGCCGACATCGGGCCGGCACTGCTGCGGGCGCGGGAGTCCGGCAAGCCGTCGCTGATCAACGTCTGGGTCGATCCCGACGTGTACGCCCCCGGAACCATGAACCAGACCATGTACAAGTGAGCGGAGGCCAAGGCATGGGTAAGGCACTGGAGGGCGTGCGCGTCCTCGACATGACGCACGTGCAGTCCGGTCCGTCGTCGACGCAGCTGCTGGCCTGGCTCGGCGCGGACGTGATCAAGCTCGAAACCCCCGGCCGCGGCGACATCACCCGCGGGCAGCTGCGCGACCTGCCCGGGGTGGACAGCCTCTACTTCACGATGCTGAACGCGAACAAGCGCAGCATCACGCTCAACATGAAGAGCGAAGAGGGCAAGGAGATCTTCGAAAAGCTGGTGTCCGGTGTGGACGTCCTGGTCGAGAACTTCGGCCCCGGCGTCGTCGACCGGTTCGGCTACCCGTGGGAGAAGCTGGCCTCGCTCAACCCGCGGCTGGTCTACGCCTCCATCAAGGGGTTCGGTCCCGGCCGCTACGCCGACTTCAAGGCCTACGAGGTGGTCGCGCAGGCCATGGGCGGCGCGATGAGCACCACCGGCTTCGAAGACGGGCCGCCGACCGCGACCGGGGCGCAGATCGGCGACTCCGGCACCGGCATCCACCTGGTGGCCGCCATCCTCGCCGCGCTGTACCAGCGGACCTCCACCGGCCGCGGCCAGCGCGTCCAGGTCGCCATGCAGGACGCCGTGCTCAACCTGTGCCGGGTCAAGCTGCGGGACCAGCAGCGGCTCACCCACGGCCCGCTCGGGGAGTACCCGAACGAGCACTTCGGCGACGAGGTCCCGCGGTCGGGCAACGCTTCCGGCGGCGGGCAGCCCGGCTGGGCGGTGAAGTGCGCGCCCGGCGGCCCGAACGACTACATCTACGTGATCGTCCAGCCACCGGGCTGGGCCCCGCTGGCCAGGCTGATCGGCCGGGGTGAGCTGGCCGACGACCCGGCGTGGGCCACGCCCGAGGTCCGGCTGTCCAAACTGGACAAGATGTTCGCCCTCGTCGAGGAGTGGACCGAGAAGCACACCAAGTGGGAAGTGATGGAACAGCTCAACGCCTGCAACATCCCGTGCGGGCCGATCCTGTCCACCAAGGAGCTGATCGAGGACGAGACGCTGGCCGAGCTCGGCTCGGTCGTCGAGGTGCCGCACCCGGAACGCGGCGCGTTCAAGACGGTCGGCTGCCCGCTCAAGCTGTCCGACTCGCCGGTCGACATCGAACGCTCGCCCCTGCTCGGCGAGCACAACGACGAAGTGCTCGCCGAACTCGGCTACGGCGAGGCGGATCTCGAGAAGTTCCGCGCCGCGGGGGTGATCTGAGTGGCGGATCGCGCGGCGGTCGAAAAGATCCTCGACCAGGTGGCGGCCGAAGGGCGGTCCTCGCTGACCGCGCCCGAGGGGCGTGCGGTGTGCGAGGCATACGGTATCCCGACCCCCGCCGAGCGGCTGGCGACCTCGGCCGAGGACGCCGTGGCCCACGCCGAGGCCATCGGCCTGCCGGTGGTGCTCAAGATCGTCTCCCCGGACATCCTGCACAAGACCGAGGCCGGCGGCGTGCTCGTCGGCCTTCAGGACGCCGAAGCCGTGAAGGCGGGTTACGAAAAGATCGTCGAGAACGCGAAGGCGTACGACGCCGACGCGCGCATCCTCGGCGTCCAGGTGCAGCAGATGCTCACCGAGGGGCAGGAGGTGATCATCGGCTCGGTCACCGACCGGACCTTCGGGAAGGTGGTCGCGTTCGGCCTCGGCGGCGTGCTCGTGGAGGTGCTCAAGGACGTCACCTTCCGGCTCGCGCCGACGACCGCCGAGGAAGCGCTGTCGATGGTCGACGGTATCCAAGCGGCCGAAATCCTCCGCGGCGTGCGTGGCTCGGATCCTGTCGACCGCGACGCGCTCGCGGGGGTGATCACCGCCCTCGGCGAGCTGGTCACCGACTTCCCGCAGCTGTCCGAGGTGGACCTCAACCCGGTGCTCGCCACCGCGCGCGGCGCGACCGCGGTCGACGTCCGCGTCCTGGTCGACCCGGACGCGGCGAAGGAGCCGCAGCGGTTCACCCAGGAGGAGATCCTCGCGTCGATGAACCGGATCATGAAGCCGGCCTCGATCGCGGTGATCGGCGCGTCGGCCGAAGCCGGGAAGATCGGCAACTCGGTGATGAAGAACCTGGTCAACGGCGGCTACGCGGGCGAGATCCACCCGATAAACCCGAAGGCCGCCGAGATCCTGGACCGCAAGGCCTACCCGAGCATCGCGGACGTACCCGGCGACGTCGACGTCGCGGTCTTCGCCATCCCGGCGAAGTTCGTCCCCGCGGCGCTGGAGGAAGCCGGGAAGAAGGGCGTCGCCGGGGCGATCCTCATCCCGTCCGGCTTCGGCGAGACCGGCAACATCGAGCTGCAGGACCAGGTCGTCGCGATCGCGCGCAAGCACGGCGTGCGGGTCCTCGGCCCCAACATCTACGGCTACTACTACACGCCGGAGAACCTGTCGGCGACGTTCTGCACGCCGTACGACGTCAAGGGCGGTGTGGCCCTCTCGTCCCAGAGCGGCGGCATCGGGATGGCGATCCTGGGGTTCAGCCGCTCGGCGAAGATGGGCGTCTCCTCGATCGTCGGCGTGGGCAACAAAGCCGACATCGACGAGGACGACCTGCTCACGTTCTTCGAGCACGACGAGAACACCGAACTCATCGCCATGCACCTGGAGGACCTGAAGGACGGGCGCGCGTTCGCGGAGACGGCGAAGCGCGTCTCACAGCGCAAGCCGGTCGTGGTCCTGAAGGCCGGCCGGACGTCGCAGGGCGCGAAGGCGGCCAGTTCGCACACCGGCGCGCTGGCCGGGAACGACAAGGTCTACGACGACATCCTGCGCCAGAGCGGCGTGGTTCGGGCACCCGGGCTCAACGACATGCTCGAGTACGCCCGAGGCATCCCGCTGCTGCCCGCGCCGAAGGGCGAGAACGTCGTCATCATCACCGGCGCCGGCGGCTCGGGCGTGCTGCTGTCGGACGCCTGCGTCGACAACGGGCTGCGGCTGATGGAGATCCCGCCGGACCTCGACACCGCGTTCCGCGAGTTCATCCCGCCGTTCGGCGCGGCGGGCAACCCGGTGGACATCACCGGCGGCGAACCGCCGTCGACCTACCGCAACACGATCGCGCTCGGCCTCGAGGACGACCGCATCCACGCGCTGATCCTCGGCTACTGGCACACCATCGTCACCCCGCCGATGGTGTTCGCGGAACTCGTCTCCGAAGTCGTCGGCGAGTACCGCGCGAAGGGGATCCACAAGCCCGTCGTCGCTTCGCTTTCCGGCGACGTCGAAGTGGAGGAGGCGAGCGCCTACCTCTACGACCACGGGGTCGTCGCCTACCCGTACACGACCGAAAAGCCGGTGGCGGTGCTCGGGGCGAAGTACCGCTGGGCGCGGGCCGCCGGCCTGCTCTGAACGTCCTCCACAGGGGCTGGCCCATCCACACGGAAAGGACGAAGATCCACCGCACGACGGCAGCAGAGGGACACGAGTCAACGGTGACGGAAGAGAACTCTTATGACCGCAGCCACGTACCAGGAGATAGTTGACGAGAACGGAAGAGTCTACCGAGTAGGTGAGTCCCCACAGGACATCATGGGGCGCTCACGCAGCTGGATGGTCTGGCTGCCCTGGATCGCCATGATGGCGGTCAGCGTGTTCGAGTACGGCTGGGGCGCCGTCGAAGGCACGCTGGAGGAGAAGTACGGCTGGACGCTGTCGGACGCGTTCTGGCTGGCGAGCGTCTGGGCGGTCTTCCAGGCCGGCGTCGCGTTCCCGGCGGGCCGGCTCCGGGAGAAGAACGTCGTCTCGGCGAAGACGGCGATGCTGTTCGGCGCGCTGTTCAGCGGCATCGGCTACTTCACCATCGCCCACAGCGGCAACCTGACGCTGGCGTTCATCGGGTACTCGGTCCTCGGCGGCACCGGCGCCGGGCTCGTGTACGCGACCTGCATCAACATGGTCGGCAAGTGGTACCCGGAGAAGCGCGGCGCGCGCACGGGGTTCGTGAACGGCGGCTTCGCCTACGGCTCGGTGCCGTTCATCTACCTGTTCAGCGCGTTCCTCGGGCACGAGAACGTCACCGGGGTGCTCGACGGCATCGGCCTGTACATGCTGCTCGTCGTCGGCGTGTGCGGGTTCCTGTTCAAGGACCCGCCGAAGAGCTGGTGGCCGAAGGAGATCGACCCGCTGACTTGGGCCAAGGGCAAGGCCGGGGTGAAGACCCTCGCCAAGAACCCGCCGGCGGTCCGGCAGTACACGCCGATGGAGGCGATCCGGACCGGCATGCTCCCGCTGATGTGGGTGTGCCTGGTGATCATCGGCGGGGTCTCGCTGTTCGGCATCAACTTCCAGGTGCCGTTCGCGAAGGAGAGCCACTTCGGCGCGTTCGTCGCGGCTTCCTCGGCCGGTGTGCTGGCCATCGTCAACGGCACCGGCCGCGCGGTCGTCGGCTGGGCGTCGGACAAGATCGGGCGACGGCAGACGCTCACGCTGGTGCTGGTGATCGCGGCCGGCGCGCAGTTCGGCGTGCTGTACGCCGGGAACACGCACAACCTGGTGCTGTTCATGGTGTTCGCGTTCCTGACCGGGTTCGGCGGCGGGGCGTTCTACCCGTTGTTCGCGGCGCTGGTGCCGGACTACTTCGGCGAGAACAACAACGCGTCGAACTACGGCCTGGTCTACAGCGCCAAGCTGGTCGGCGGCGTCGGTGGTGGCGGGCTCGCCGCGGGCGTCATCAGCGCGTGGGGCTACACCGGCGCATACGTCCTCGCCGGGTGCATCGCGCTCCTGTCCGCGGTGCTGACGCTGTTCCTGCGCCAGCCGGGCCGGCCACGACACCAGCTCGCCGAAACCGAGCTGGTGGCGCGGCCGTCAGCCGCCGCGGGCGGCTGAGCTCCCGGTGCGCTCCCCGGTCCCGCGGCAATCAGGACCGGGGAGCGTCCGGGCGTTCGTGGTAGGCCTGGCGGGTCCGTTCGGTGTGCTTGGCCATGATCTGCTCCGCGGCTTCGGTGTCGCCGTCGGAGATGGCGTGGATCAGCTCGTCGTGCTCGCTCCACGCGTCCCGCCCGCGGGGCCGGGCGATCGGCGTGTAGTACCAGCGGACCCGGCGGTCGACCAGGCCGATCAGCTCCGCCAGCACGGCGTTCCCCGACAGTTCGGTGATAAACGCGTGGAGGGCGGCGTTGGCCGCGACCAGGCCTTCGGTGTCCTCGGCGTGCAGCGCCTGGACGCCGACCTGCTGCAGGTCCCACAGCCGCCGCACGTCCTGCGGGGTGGCATTGGCGGCGGCGAGCTTCGCGGAGTGCGTCTCCAGCACGCTGCGGACGCTCAGCAGCTGGTCGGCCTCCTCGTCGGTCGGCAGGTGCACGAACGCGCCCTGCGCGGGGCGGAGGTCGACCCAGCCTTCGCTCTGCAGCCGCTGCAGGGCTTCCCGCACCGGCTGCCGGCTCACGCCCAGGTACTCCGCCAGGTCGGCTTCGACCAGGTGCTGCCCGGGTTCGAGGGTGCGGTTGATGATCAGCTCGGCGAGGGCTTCGTAGACGACCTGCCGCAGCGGCGCCGGGCGTTCGACGCGCTTGGCGGGCGTCGAGCCGAGTGAGCCTTTGGCCGTGCGGCGGCCGGACGGGCCGCGGTCTTGGAGCGGGGAAGCGGGCTGGCTCACGGGACACCTCGAAGGGGAGAGGAACGCGATGATCTGAGATCAGGATACAGGTTTTGGTATGCAAAATCCCAGAATCTCACCCGGTCGGGATTTCGACTGCAAAAGACACTCGGCCTCTGGTCTGCGTAACGGATCCAGGATACTGTATGCAATCACGTGCTCGACCGAAGTGGGAGGCACATCATGAAGGTGGCTGTTCTCGGGGCCGGGGCGATCGGCGCCTACGTCGGGGCCGCGCTCCACCGCGGCGGGACCGAGGTGCACCTGATCGCCCGGCGGGCCCACCTCGAGGCGATGCGCGAGCACGGCGTCCGCGTGCTCAGCCCGCGCGGCGACTTCACCGCGCACCCCCACGTCACGGACGACCCGGCCGAAGTCGGCGAAGTCGACTTCGTCTTCCTCGGCCTCAAGGCCAACTCCTACGCCTCGTGCGGGCCCCTGCTCGCGCCGCTGCTCGGCCCGGAGACGGCGATCGTGGCCGCGCAGAACGGCATCCCGTGGTGGTACTTCCACGGCCTCGACGGACATCCGCTGGAAGGGCGGCGGGTCGAGACGGTCGACCCCGGCGGCTCGGTGACCGCGGTGCTCGAGCTGCGCCGCGCGATCGGCTGCGTCGTCTACTGCTCGACGGTCATCGAGGAGCCGGGCGTGATCCGGCACCTGGAAGGCACCCGGTTCTCCCTCGGCGAGCCGGACGGCGAGATCTCCGCGCGCTGCAAGGTGCTCAGCGCGGCGATGATCGCCGGCGGGCTCAAGGCGCCGGTCGAGCCCCGCCTGCGCGACGACATCTGGATCAAGCTGATGGGCAACGTCGCGTTCAACCCGCTGTCCGCACTGACCCGGGCGACCATGGCGCAGATGTGCGAGCACGACGACACGCGCGCGCTCGTCGCCACGATGATGACCGAGACCCTCGCCATCGCCCGCGCCGCGGGCAGCGACCCGAAGGTCTCGGTCGAGAAGCGCATCGACGGCGCCTGGCGCGTCGGCCACCACAAGACGTCGATGCTGCAGGACCTCGAAGCAGGCAAGCCGCTGGAGACCGACGCGATCATCGGCGCGGTCGTCGAGCTGGCGGCGCTGACCGGCGTCCCCGCGCCGGCGCTGCGCCACGTCCACGCCGCCATCGGCCTGCTCGGCCACACCAGCACGACGCCCGTCCCCGTCGGGTCGCACTGAACCGGAGGTGCCCGTGAAGCGCAAGAAGACCGAGCCGTACGTCCGGCTCACCCAGCCGCTCGTGCGCGATTCCGGCGTGCTGCGCCCGGCGACCTGGGAGGAGGCCCTGGACCGGGCCGCCGCCGGGATCCGCCGGACCCTCGAGACCAAGGGGCCCGAGGGCTTCGGGATGTTCTCGTGCGCCCGCGCGACCAACGAGATGAACTTCGTCGCGCAGAAGTTCACCCGCGCGGTGATCGGCACGAACAACGTCGACTCGTGCAACCGCACCTGCCACGCGCCGAGCGTCGCCGGACTGGCGCGGGTGTTCGACAGCGGCGGCGGGACGTCGTCCTACCAGGAGATCGAGGACGCCGACGTCATCGTGATCTGGGGCGGCAACCCGCGCGAAGCGCACCCGATCTTCTTCCAGCACGTGCTCAAGGCCGTCCACAAGGGAGCGAAGCTCTTCGTCGTCGACCCGCGCCGGACGAGCACCGCGAGCTGGGCGCACCGGCAGCTGCAGCTCGAAGTCGGCACCGACATCCCGCTCGCCCACGCGATCGCGCGGGAGATAATCCACTCCGGACTCGCCAACACGGCGTTCATCGAGCGGGCCACCGAGGGGTTCGCCGTCTTCGCCGCGTCGGTCGAGCCGTGGACCCTGGAGGTCGCGGAGAAGACGACGGGCGTGCCGGCCGAGCTGATCCGCGAACTCGCCCACGCCTACGCCCGCGCCGACCGCGGCCAGCTGTCGTGGACGCTCGGGATCACCGAGCACCACAACGGCACCGACAACGTCCTGGCGCTGATCAACCTGTCCCTGCTGGCCGGTCAGGTCGGCCGGTACGGCGCCGGGCTGAACCCGTTGCGCGGGCAGAACAACGTCCAGGGCGGCGGCGACATGGGCGCCATCCCCGACCGGATGCCCGGCTTCCAGGACGTCCTCGACGCGGACGTCCGCGCGAAGTTCGACGCGGCCTGGGGCTCGTCGATCCCGCCGCACAAGGGCCTCAACCTCACGCAGATGCTCGACGCGATGGAACGCGGCGACCTGACCTGCGTGTACATCATCGGCGAGAACCCGGTCCAGTCCGAAGCGGACTGCGAGCACACGATCAAGCGGCTGGCCAACGTCGACCACCTCGTGGTGCAGGACATCTTCCTCACCAAGACCGCGCAGCTGGCCGACGTCGTGCTGCCGGCGTCGGCGGCCTGGTGCGAGAGCGACGGCACGTTCACCAACTCCGAACGGCGGGTCCAGCGCGTCCGCAAGGCCCTCGAACCGCCGGAAGGCGCGCGCGACGACATCGAGCTGCTGTCGGAGCTGGCCCGCCGGCTCGGCCACGACTGGCACTACACCGGCGGCGAAGAGGTCTGGGACGAGCTGCGTTCGCTGTCCCCGATGCACGCCGGGATGTCCTACGCACGGCTGGACGAACTCGGCGGAATCCAGTGGCCGTGCTACTCCGAAGACACGCTGGAGCCGACGTTCCTGCACGGGCGGCTGTGGGCCGAAGACCCGGCCGAGCGCGGCCGCCCGGCGCCGTTCACGGTGATCGAGCACAGCCCGCCGGTCGACCTGCTCACCGAGGAGTTCCCGATCCGGCTCACCACCGGCCGGCGGCTGGACTCCTACAACACCGGCGTCCAGTCCGGTGGGTTCCCGTCCCCGCTGCGGCAGGGCGAGACCCTGGACCTCTGCCCGGAGGACGCCCGCGCGCTCGGCGTCACCCCGGACGAGCTGGTCCGCATCACCTCGCGGCGCGGCGAAATCGTCGCACCGGTCCGGCTCGACAAGGGCCTGAAACCGGGGCTGGCGTTCATGACCTTCCACTTCCCGGACGAGATCGACGTCAACGTCATCACCATCGAGGCGACCTGCCCGATCGCCGGGACCGCGGAGTACAAGGCCGCGGCGATCCGCGTCGAGAAGCTCTCGGAAGCGGGAGTCTGAAGTGGACCTCAAGCTCTTGGACGCCGTCGCGTCGCGGGAAGAGAAGGAGGCCGTCGCGGGGTTCGCCGGCGGCGGCCGCGACCAGTTGCTGCCCGCGCTGCACGCGGTGAACGACCGGGTCGGCTGGATCAGCCAGGGCGCGCTGAACCTGATCTGCGAGACGTTGCACGTGCCGCCCGCCGACGCGTACGGCGTGGCGAGCTTCTACTCGTTGTTCGCGCTGGCGGAGCGCCCGGAGCGGGTCGTGCACGTGTGCACGGACCTGGCATGCCGGGTGAACGGCGCGGAGACCGTGTGCGACGTCCTCACCGAGCACGTCGGCGCCGCGGGGAAGGCGCGCGGCGGGGTCACGTGGCTGCGCAGCCCGTGCCTCGGCGTCTGCGAACGGGCCCCCGCGGCGCTGACGTTCCAGGCGGGTGACCCGGCCACGACCGAGCTGGTCGCCCCGGCCACCGGCGCGTCGGCCGTGCTGGCCGCACAGCGGGAACCGTCCGCTTCGGACGGTGCCGCGCCGGTGATCCACCAGAAGCAGGGATTGCGGCTGTTGCGCCGCGTCGGCGTCGTCGACCCGTCCAGTTTGGATGAATACCGCGCGACCGGCGGCTACGCGGCCCTGCGGAACGCCTTGCGAATGGGGGAGGCCGCAGTGCTGCGGGAGGTCACCGACTCCGGCCTGCTCGGCCGCGGCGGGGCAGCGTTCCCGACCGGGCGGAAGTGGGCGGCCACGGCCGCGCAGCCCGCCGGACCGCACTACCTGGTGTGCAACGCCGACGAGAGCGAACCGGGCACGTTCAAGGACCGGGTGCTGCTCGAAGGGGACCCGTTCGCGCTGGTCGAGTCGATGACGATCGCCGCGTTCGCGATCGGCGCCCGGCAGGGGTACGTCTACCTGCGCGGCGAGTACCCGCGGGCGCTGCGCCTGCTGCGCAACGCGCTGGCGGTCTGCCGGGAGCGCGGCGTCCTCGGCACGGACATCATGGGGCACACCGGGTTCTCGTTCGACATCGAGATCCGGCGCGGGGCCGGCGCGTACATCTGCGGCGAGGAAACGGCGATCTTCAACTCGATCGAAGGCTTCCGCGGGGAACCTCGCACGAAGCCGCCGTTCCCGGTCGAGAAGGGGCTGTTCGGCAAGCCGACCGTGGTCAACAACGTCGAGACGCTGGTGAACGTGCCGCTGATCCTCACCGAGGGCGCGGCCGCCTACCGGTCGATCGGGACCGAAGGCTCGGCCGGGCCGAAGCTGTTCTGCCTGTCCGGCAACGTCGAACGCCCCGGCGTCTACGAAGTGCCGTTCGGCACGACGCTGCGTGAGCTGCTCGCGCTGGCCGGGGGAGTCCCGGAAGGACGCTCGCTGCGCGCGATCCTGCTCGGCGGCGCGGCGGGCGGGTTCGTCCGGCCGGACGAGCTGGACCTGCCGCTCACGTTCGAGGACGCCCGGGCGGCGAAGACGACGCTCGGCTCCGGCGTCGTGCTGGTGCTCGACGACCTGGCCGATCTCGGCGGGTTCCTGCTGCGGATCGCGGAGTTCTTCCGCGATGAGTCGTGCGGGCAGTGCGTCCCGTGCCGGATCGGGACGGTCCGCCAGGAGGAGGCGATCCGGCGCCTCCTCGCGGTCGGCTCGGAGGAGCGGCCGCTGCTGCGGGATGTGGGCGGGGTCATGCGGGACTCGTCGATCTGCGGTCTCGGGCAGACCGCGTGGAACGCCATCGAGTCCGCCATCGACCGGTTGGGAGCACTGCAGTGACCATTGTGGACATCGGGATTCCGAAGCGGCTGGTCGAGTTCACCGTGGACGGCGAGACCGTCCGGGTGCCCGAGGGGTCGACGATCCTCGACGCGTGCACCGCGGCGGGCAAGGAGATCCCGACGCTCTGCTACGGCGACACCCTCGAACCGGCGAACGCCTGCCGCGTCTGCATGGTGGAGGTCGAGGGCTCGCGGACGCTGGTGCCGTCGTGCTCGCGCAAGGCCGAGCCGGGCATGGTGGTGCGCACCGATTCCGAGCGGACCCGGACCAGCCGCAAGGTCGTCCTGGAACTGCTCGGCTCCGCGACGGATCTCTCGACCACCCCGCACGTCGACCGCTGGATGGCGGAGACCGGCGCGGACCCGTCCCGCTTCGGCCCGGACGCGGCGACCGTCGCGCAACCGGCCATTGTGGACAACGAGCTGTACGTCCGGGACTACGAGAAGTGCATCCTCTGCTACAAGTGCGTCGACGCGTGCGGTGAGCAGTGGCAGAACTCGTTCGCCATCACCGTGGCGGGCCGGGGCTTCGACGCGCGGATCTCGACCGAGTTCTCGAACCCGCTGCCCGACAGCGCGTGCGTGTACTGCGGCAACTGCGTCGAGGTCTGCCCGACCGGCGCGCTGAGCTTCAAGCGCGAGTACGACAAGCGGGCGGACGGTTCCTGGGACGAGTCCCGGCAGCAGCAGACGACGACGGTGTGCACGTTCTGCGGGGTCGGCTGCAACCTGACGCTGCACGTCCAGGACAACGAGATCGTCAAGGTCACCTCCCCGCACGAGAGCTCGGTGACGCACGGCAACCTGTGCATCAAGGGCCGGTTCGGCTGGCAGCACGTCCAGAACCGGTAGCTCGGCCGCCACGATTCCCGCGCAGTCAGGTGCGCGTCCGGAACACCAACTCGCCAGAGGTCAGGGGTCCGGCAAGGTCGAGGCGGCGCTCCTGGTCCGCAGCCGCTGGCACCATCCCAGCTCACCGGGCGCACCCGCCCTGAAGGGGCATGGTCGATCGGCGGCCCGGTATGTCATGAACGGGTCGTTCACCTCGTCAGACGACAGGGTCCCGGCGGCAGGGCCGATCCGCCGATCCGCGATGTCATGAATGAGTCATTCACCTCACCAGACGACATGAATGACCCATTCACGACATTCCCGCGACGCTGGGCAGACCACGCGGCCAGCCTGCGGCCGGTCACCCGCTCGCCGGCGCGACTTTGCCGGGACCCTGTCGTCAGACGACGTGAACGAGTCGTTCATGACATCTCCCGCGCTGAGGCGCCGTGGCTCGACGAGCCGCGGCGCCTCTGTCGTCTCCGGGCGTTGACCCCGCCGCAGGTCACCGGCTATTCTCGATATGCGAAAGAAAGATTCCGTATAGCGAAATTTGAGGTAGCGATGCCCGAGCACTCCCTGCCGTACGTCGTCAACCTGTCGCTGCTGTTCAAGGAGGTCCCCCTCCTCGAGCGCGCGGCGGCCGCGCGGGCGGCGGGCTTCACCGACGTCGAGTACTGGTGGCCGTTCGAGTCCGCCGTACCCGCGCGGGACGAGGTGGACGCCTTCGTGAAGAGCCTGGACGGCGTCCGGCTGCGCGGGCTGAACTTCTTCGCCGGGGACATGGCGGCGGGGGAGCGGGGCCTGGTGAGCTGGCTCGGCCGCGAGGCGGAGTTCGCCGACAGCCTGGTCGTGGCGCTGGGCATCGCCGAACGTACCGGGTGCCGCAGCTTCAACGCCCTCTACGGCAACCGGCTCGACGGCGAAGACCCGGTCAAGCAGGACGACCTGGCGCTCACGCACCTCGCCACCGCCGCGGAGGCCGCCGCGAAGATCGGCGCGCAGCTGGTCCTCGAACCGCTTTCCGGCGCGGACCGCTACCCGCTCAAGACCGCCGCGGACGCCGTGGCCGTGCTCGACGACCTCGGGCGCGACAACGTGCGGCTGCTGGCCGACCTGTACCACCTGGCAGTCAACGGCGACGACCTGGACGCGCTCGCGACGACGCACATTTCCCGGATCGGGCACGTGCAGATCGCCGACGCGCCCGGGCGCCACCAGCCCGGCACCGGCGCGCTGGATCTCGAAGGACACCTCGCGAAGCTGCAGGACGCCGGCTACGACGGGTTCGTCGGGATCGAGTACGTCCCGGAGCCCGACACCGAAACGTCGCTGGACTGGCTGCCGAAAACCCGAAGGGGACGAGCATGAAACTGGGATTCATCGGACTGGGCGTGATGGGCGCCCCGATGGCCGCGCACCTGGTCGCGGCCGGGCACGACGTCAGCGGCTTCGACGTGCACGCCGCGGCCGGCGAGAAGCTCGCGGCCGCCGGCGGGCGCGCCGCGACGAGCGTCGCGGACGCCGTGGCCAGCGTCGACGTCGTGATCACGATGCTGCCGAACCACCCGCAGGTCGAGGAGGTCGTGCTGGCCGCCGGTGGCGTGCTCGACGCCGCCGAGCCCGGCGCGCTGCTGATCGACATGAGCACCATCCGGCCCGAGACGTCGATCGCGATCGCCGAAGCCGCGCGGGACAAGAAGATCCGCGTGCTCGACGCGCCCGTGTCGGGCGGCCAGGCCGGGGCCGAGCAGGCGTCGCTGTCCATCATGGTCGGTGGCGACGCGGCCGACTTCGAGGCCGCCAAGCCGGTGTTCGACGCGGTCGGCAAGACCATCGTGCACGTCGGCCCGCACGGCGCCGGCCAGGTCGTGAAGGCCGCCAACCAGCTCGTCGTGGGCGGGATCTACGGCCTGGTCGCCGAGGCGATCGTGCTGCTCGAAGCGTCCGGTGTGGACGCCGCCACCGGCCTCGACGTGCTCGCCGGGGGACTGGCGGGCAGCCGGATCCTCGAGCTCAAGCGCAAGTCCATGGTGGACCGCCAGTTCGCGCCCGGGTTCCGGATCGACCTGCACCACAAGGACATGGGGATCGCGCTGGCCGCCGCCCGGCAGGCCGACGTCGCGCTCCCGCTCACCGGGCTGGTCGCCCAGCTCGTCGCCGCCGGCCGCGCCATGGGGTACGGCTCCCTGGACCACTCGGCCTTGCTGAAGGTCGTCGAACAGTTGTCGGGCCGTGTCCCGGCGGAGGTGTGACATGCCCAGAATCCCCGCGATGCAGGCGGTCGTCGACGTCCTGGAAAGCGAAGGCGTCGACACCGTCTTCGGCTGCCCGGGCGCCGCGATCCTCCCGCTGTATAACGCCCTACAAGGCCGGGCGATCGAGCACCTGATCGTCCGCCACGAAGAGGGCGCAACGCACATGGCCGACGGCTGGGCCAGGACGAACGGCAACGTCGGCGTCGCCATCGGCACGTCCGGCCCGGCCGGGACGAACATGATCACCGGGCTCTACACCGCCCACGCGGACTCGATCCCGATGATCTGCATCACCGGCCAGGCGGCGACGACGAAGCTGCACCAGGAGGCCTTCCAGGCCGTCGACATCGTCGAGATCGCCAAGCCGGTGACGAAGTGGGCGGTGCAGGTCAAGGAGGCCGCGCAGCTGCCGTGGATCTTCCGCGAGGCGTTCCGGATCGCCCGTTCGGGGCGGCCCGGCCCGGTGCTGATCGACCTGCCGATCGACGTCCAGAAGCAGGACATCGAGTGGGACTCCTCGATCGACTCGCCGCTGCCGGTGACGGCCGTGAAGCCCGCGTCCGCGCGGGTCGAGCGAGCCCTCGACATGCTGCTGGCGGCCGAACGGCCGATCATCCTGGCCGGCGGTGGCGTCGTGCTCGGCGAGGCGAGCGAGCAACTGCGGGCGGCGGCCCAGCGCCTGGACGTCCCGGTCCAGGTGACGCTGATGGGCAAGGGGAGCTTCCCCGAAGACCACGAGCTGTTTGCCGGGATGGCCGGCATCCAGACGTCGCAGCGCTGGGCGAACGCGGCGTTCCTGGAGTCCGACCTCGTGCTGGCGCTGGGCGCGCGGTTCGGCGACCGGCACACCGGTGAGCTGTCGGTGTACCGCGGCGACCGGAAGTTCATCCACGTCGACATCGAGCCCACGCAGCTGGGCAAGGTTTTCGGGCCCGACCTCGGGATCGTCTCGGACACGCGGGAGTTCCTGGACGCGCTGCTGGTGGCGCTGGAACACCGCGAACCGAAGGCGCGCAGGGAGTGGGTCGGCCGGATCGCGGAGCTGAAGGAAGCGCTTCCCCGGCGCGAGGACTTCGACACGTTGCCGATCAAGGCGCCGCGGGTCTTCAAGGAGATCAACGAAACCTTCGGCGAAGACACCTACTTCGTCACCGCGATCGGGCTCTACCAGATCTGGTCGGGCCAGTTCCAGAAGGCGCACAAGCCGCGCCACTACCAGGTCTGCGGCCAGGCCGGCCCGCTCGGCTGGGAGATCCCCGCCGCCATCGGGGTCAAGAAAGCGCGGCCGGAAGCCGAAGTCGTCGGGGTGGTCGGCGACTACTCGTTCCAGTTCCTCGTCGAGGAGCTGGCGGTCGCCGCCCAGTACGACGTCGGGTTCGTGCTGATCATGCTGAACAACGAGTACCTCGGCCTGATCCGCCAGGCCGAGACCGGGTACGACATGAACTTCGAGGTCGACATCCACTACGACTCGAACGGCACGGACAACGTCAAGATCATGGAGGCCTACGGCTGCTCCGGCACCCGCGTGCACGAGCCGGGCGAGATCCGGACGTCGCTCGAATGGGCCCGCAAGGAGGCCGAGCGCACCAGCCGCCCGGTCCTGGTGGAGATCATGATCGAGCGCGAGGGCAACGCCGCCATGGGCGCCGCGCTCGACGCCGTGAAGGAGTTCGAACCCGCGTAACACCCCGCGTGACCACGGCCGCCGCGCGAGACCCTGACCTTGCGCGGCGGCCTTTCCGCGTCCGCGATCAGCGTGTTGTCGGAAAGTACAAACCGGGGCCGTAAATTCACCCGTCTTTCAGGGGTTTTGCCGTGGTCCCGGCCACACCCGAGCGTGTGTACTCCTTGACGAAGCAGCCCCGAAAGGACGTCCACAGTGGAATTCCTCCGACCCGCCTCGCTGGCCGACGCGCTCGCCGCGCGTGCCGCGAACCCCGGTGCGGTCCCGATCGCCGGCGGCACGGACGTGATGGTCGAGCTCAACTTCGACCACCGCCGTCCGGAGTCGCTGCTCGACCTCGGCCGCGTCGCCGAGCTGCACGAGCACGGCACCGACAACGGCCGGATCCGGCTCGGCGCGGCCGTGCCCTACACCCGGATCATCGCCGAACTGGGCACGCAGCTGCCCGGCCTGGCGATGGCCGCGCGGACCGTCGGGTCCCCGCAGATCCGCAACCGCGGCTCGGTGGGCGGCAACCTGGGCGCGGCTTCGCCCGCGGGCGACTCGCACCCGGCGCTCCTGGCGGCCGACGCCGAGGTCGAAATCGCGTCGGTGCGCGGCACCCGGATCGTGGCCGCGAAGGACTTCTACGTCGGGGTCAAGCGCAACGTCCTGGAGCCGGACGAACTGATCACGGCCGTGCTGCTCGAACCGGCCACCGGGCCGCAGCAGTTCAGCAAGATCGGCACCCGCAACGCGATGGTCATCGCCGTCGCCGCGTTCGGCCTGGCCCTGCACCCGGCGGAGCAGCGCGTCGGCACCGGTGTCGGCTCGGCCGCGCCGACGCCCCGGCGCGCGCTCGACGCCGAGGAGTTCCTGGCCGGGGAGCTGGACTGGGAGGCGCGCCGGCCGGTGACCGACTCGGTGAAGCGCCGCTTCGGCGACCTCGTCGCCGCGGCCGCGTCGCCGATCGACGACGTCCGGGGCAGTGCGGCCTACCGGCGCCATGCCCTGGGGGTCATGGCGCGGCGCACGCTGACCTGGGCCTGGACGGAATACTGCGGAGGGAGCGCGAAGTGCGCGTGAACGTCACCGTCAACGGCGAATCCCGCCGGGCGGACAACGTCTGGGAAGGCGAGAGCCTGCTCTACGTGCTGCGCGAGCGGCTCGGCCTGCCGGGCTCGAAGAACGCCTGTGAGCAGGGTGAATGCGGTTCCTGCACGGTCTACCTCGACGGCGTCCCGGCGTGCGCGTGCCTGGTCGCGGCCGGGCAGGCCGAGGGCCGCGACGTCGTTACCGTCGAAGGCTTGGCGGCGGGGGACGACCTCGACCCGGTCCAGGAGTCGTTCGTCGAGAAGGGCGCCGTGCAGTGCGGGTTCTGCACGCCCGGCCTGCTGGTCGCGGCGCACGATCTGATCGAGCGCGTCCCGGACCCCAGCGACGTCGAGATCCGCGAGGCCCTGGCGGGGAACCTCTGCCGCTGCACCGGGTACGAGAAGATCCTCGACGCCGTCCGTGACGCGGCCGCGAAGAAGGCCGTCCGATGAGCGCGCCCGCCCGCTCCTCGCAGGAGCTGCACGACACGATCGCCGGCGGCATCGGGGAGAGCCCGCTGCGCCCGGACGGCACGCTGAAGGTCCGCGGCGAATTCGCGTACTCCTCGGACCTGTGGCACGAGGACATGCTGTGGGGCGCCACGCTGCGCAGCCCGCACCCGCACGCCCGGATCGTCCGCCTCGACGTCTCCCGCGCGCTCGCCCAGCCGGGCGTCCACGCGGTGCTGACCCACGAGGACGTACCCGGCGAGAACGTCTACGGCCTCAAGTACCAGGACACCCCGGCGCTGGCCGACGGCCTGGTCCGCTACCAGGGCGAGCCGATCGCCATCCTGGCCGCCGACCACCCGGAGATCGCGCGGCAGGCGCTCAAGGAGATCGTCGTCGAGTACGACGTCCTCGAGCCGATCACCGACCCCGAGCGCGCCGCACACGACGACACCCTGCCGAAGCTGCACCCGGGCGGAAACCTGGTACGCCACCAGCGGATCGTCAAGGGCGACCCGGCCGCGACTGCCGACGTCGTGGTCTCCGGCGTGTACGAGATCGGCATGCAGGACCAGGCGTTCCTCGGGCCGGAGTCCGGGCTCGCGGTGCCGGCCGAGGACGGCGGCGTCGACCTCTACCTGGCCACGCAGTGGCTGCACGTCGACCAGCGCCAGACGGCGAAGGCGCTCGGCCTGCCGCTGGAGAAGGTGCGGCTGACACTGTCCGGGGTCGGGGGCGCGTTCGGCGGCCGCGAGGACCTGTCGATGCAGATCCACTCGTGCATGCTCGCGCTGCGCACCGGACGCCCGGTGAAGATGAGCTACAACCGCCTGGAGTCGTTCTTCGGGCACGTCCACCGCCACCCGGCGAAGATGTACTACGAGCACGGCGCCACGCGCGACGGGAAGCTCGTCTACGTTCGCGCGAGGATGTACTTCGACGGCGGCGCGTACGCGTCCAAGACCCCGGTCGTGGTCGGCAACGGCACCACGCTCAGCGTCGGCCCCTACGATGTACCGAACGCCCACATCGAGGGCTGGGGTGTCTACACCAACAACCCGACCTGCGGCGCGATGCGCGGGCTCGGCGCGGTCCAGCCGACGTACGCCTACGAGTCCCAGATGGACAAGCTGGCGTCCGCTTTGGACCTGGACCCGGCGGAACTGCGGATCCGCAACGCGTTGAGCGAAGGGTCCACTGTGGTCACCGGACAGGTCGTGGACTTCCCGGCGCCGGTGGCCGAGCTGGTGCAGCGGGTCCGCGACCTGCCGCTGCCGCCCGAGCCGACGGGGGAACGCGACATCCGCGAACTGCCCGGCGGTGCGTCCAACACCACCCACGGCGAAGGGGTCGTGCGCGGCGTCGGTTACGGCGTCACGATCAAGAACATCTCCTACGCCGAGGGTCTCGACGACTACTCGACCGCCCGCGTCCGCCTGGAGGTGCTCGGCGGCGAGCCGGTGGCCATGGTGCACACCGCGGCGGCCGAGGTCGGCCAGGGGCTCGTCACCCTGCAGCAGCAGATCGCCCGCACCGAACTGGGCCTGACCCGGGTCAGCGTGCACCCCGCCGACACGAGCGTCGGTGACGCGGGCTCCAGCTCGGCGTCGCGCCAGACCTACGTCACCGGCGGCGCGGTCCGCAACGCCTGCCGCGCGGTCGCCGAGGCCGTCTACGCACGGCTCGGGGTGTCCGCCGAAGGCATGTCCCTGGTGGGCGGCAAGGTCGTCGCGGCCGACGGCGAAGTCGTCGCGGACCTGGCCGAACTGCTGGGGGACACCGCGATCGAGGAAACCCGCGAGTTCCACCACCGCCCGACCTACCCCCTGGATCCGGAGACCGGCCAGGGTGACGCTCACGTGCAGTACGGCTTTTCGGCCCACCGCGCGGTGGTCGACGTCGACCTGGACCTCGGCCTGGTCAAGGTCGTCCAGCTCGACTGCGCCCAGGACGTCGGCAAGGCGATGAACCCCGACGCCGTCGTCGCCCAGATCCAGGGCGGGTCGGCGCAGGGCCTCGGCCTCGCCGTGATGGAGGAGATCCTGGTCAAGGACGGCAAGGTGCGGAACCCGTCGTTCACCGACTACCTCATCCCGACCATCCTCGACATGCCGCCGATGCGCGTCGACGTCCTCGAACGCCCCGACCCGCACGCGCCCTACGGCGTCCGCGGCGTCGGCGAACCCCCGACGATCTCCGCCACGCCGGCGATCGCCAACGCCATCCGCGCGGCCACCGGCCTCGAGCTGCCGCGCGTCCCGATCCGCCCCGAGCACATCACAGGAGTTTGAGATGACCACGTCGCTTTCCGTCGAGCAGGAGTGGCTCGACCAGGCCATCCGCATCGCGGAGACCAACGTCGCGAACGGCGGCGGCCCGTTCGGCGCGCTGATCGTGCGCGACGGCGAGGTCGTCGCGACCGGCGTCAACCGCGTCACCGCGAACCTCGACCCGACCGCGCACGCCGAAGTCGTCGCGATCCGCGCGGCCTGCCAGGCGCTCGGCACGTTCAAGCTGGACGGCTGCGTGCTCGTCTCCAGCTGCGAGCCGTGCCCGATGTGCCTGTCCTCGGCGCTGTGGGCGCGCGTGGACAAGGTCCTCTTCGCCGCCGACCGCGACGACGCGGCCAAGGCAGGCTTCGACGACCGCGCCTTCTACGAACTCTTCGACCGTCCCCGCGAAACGTGGACGGTACCCGTGACCCGACTGTCCACGAAGGACGGTTTCGCCCCCTTTGCGGCCTGGCTCGACAAGGCCGACCGCACCGACTACTGACCCACAAGGCCAGCTGACCGGAGCACAACCGAATCGAACGTCCCGCTCGGCCAGGCACGGCGTGGTGCCTGGCCCTGGCCGAGCACACCCACCGGCAAGGGCAGGACGCATGACCCAGACCGAAGTCCCCACCCCAGTAGTCGACGAAGTACCGCCCCAACGCCGATCGCTGCTCGACAAGCTGTTCGAGCTGCGAGCCCGGCAGAGCACGATCGGCCGCGAAGTCCGCGGCGGCGTCACGACGTTCGTCGCGATGGCGTACATCGTGCTGCTCAACCCGCTCATCCTCGGCGCCTCCGCCGACATCACCGGCGCCCGGCTCTCCGCGGCGCAGGTGACCACCGCGACGGCGCTGGCCGCCGCCGTGATGACCGTCCTCATGGGACTCGTCGGCAACGCGCCCCTCGCGCTGGCCGCCGGGCTCGGCATCAACGGCATCGTCGCCTTCCAGATGGCCCCGTCGATGACGTGGGCGCAGGCGTTCGGGCTGGTCGTGCTCGAAGGCGTCTGCATCGTGCTGATGGCCGTCAGCGGCGTCCGCGAACGGATCATGAACGCCATCCCGCGGCCGCTCAAGATGGCGATCACCGTCGGGATCGGGCTCTACATCGCCCTGGTCGGGCTGGTCAGCGCCGGGTTCGTGACCCGGATGCCGGACGCGGCGCAGACCACGGTCCCGGTGCGCCTCGGGGCGAGCGGGCACCTGCACGGCTGGCCGATCGTCGTGTTCTGCTTCGGGCTGCTGCTGATGATCGTGCTGCTGGCCCGCAAGGTCCCGGGCGCGGTGCTGATCAGCATCGGGGTCGCCACCCTGTTCGCCGTCGTGCTGCACGAAGGATTCGGCGTCGGTGGCTGGGGTCTCACGACGCCGGCACTGCCGGACCACGTCGTCGCGGCACCGGACTTCGGGCTCTTCGGCCACATCGACCTGTTCGGCGGGTTCGCGTCGGCGGGCGCGCTGGCGGCCACGGTGTTCCTGTTCACGCTGGTGCTGTCCGGCTTCTTCGACGCGATGGGCACGATCACCAGCGTCTCGGACGAGGCCGGGTTGTCACAGAACGGCAAGGTCCCGCGGATGGGCCGGATCCTGCTGGTCGACGGCGCGGGCGCGATCGCCGGCGGAGTCACCGGTTCGTCGCCCAACACGGTGTTCCTGGAATCCGCCGCCGGCGTCGGTGAAGGCGCCCGGACCGGTCTCGCGAGCGTCGTCACCGGGCTGCTGTTCGCCGGGACGCTGCTGTTCACGCCGCTCGCCGGGGTGGTCCCGGCTCAGGCCGCGGCGCCCGCGCTGGTCGTCATCGGCGGCATGATGGTCGCGCAGTGCCGGAACATCCCGTGGAACGACCCGGACTACACGATCCCGGTGTTCCTCACCGCGGCCCTGATCCCGTTCACCTATTCGATCACCAACGGCGTCGGCGCCGGCCTGATCGCGTTCGTGCTGATCAAGATCGGCCGCGGCAAGTGGCGCGAGGCCGGCTGGCTGCTTTCCCTGCTGGCACTGGTGTTCGCGGTGTACTTCGCCGTCGACGGCGTCGAAGCCCTCTTCCGCTAAGGAGATCCCCGTGGCCCTGATGTTCTTCAACGGCGGCGCCATGCGCGGCGAACCGCTGCACCACCTCCTCGACGGCTCACCGTTCATCGGCACCGCGCGCACCGCGGCGAAGTACCGGTTCTACGCCGTCGGTTCGCAATGCCCGGCGCTGTACCCGGTCTCGCACGGCGGTGCCGAGGTGACCGGCGAGGTGTACGACGTCTCGCTGGACGACCTGCGCGACAAGGTGCTGCCGTCCGAGCCGCACGAGCTGGAGCTGGGCGTCGTGGAGCTGTCCGACGGCAGTTCGGCGTTCGCGATGCTGCTGCGGCGGCCCTACACCTCACACGTCGCCCTGCGGGACATCACCGAGATCGGCGACTGGCGGGCGTACAAGGCGAGCGCGTGAAGGTCCTCGTCGCGCCGGACAAGTTCAAGGGGTCGCTGACCGCGGCCGAGGTGGCGTCGGCGGTGGCGGCCGGCCTCGCCGACGCCTGCCCGTCGCTCGAGGTCGCGACCCTGCCGGTGGCGGACGGCGGCGACGGCACGGTCGACG
>NZ_JAAGNB010001365.1:0-8445 GCF_010550475.1 Amycolatopsis sp. SID8362 | reverse complement strand
AAGACGCGGTCGAACAGGTCCGGGGACAGGCCCTCGCGCTTGAAGAACGCGCGCAGCCGCTCCCGCTTCGCCCGGACCTGGCCGGCGGTCTTCCCGAGCTGCTCGGGGAAGCGGCGGGCGAGCCACGGTGCGTAGACGTCGTCGAACTGCCGCTGGTCGATCTTCGGGAACGCTTCGAACGCGGCCTGGAGCCTGCCTTCGAAGTTGACGCTGGAGTCGAGCACGAGCTTGCCGGCGTGGTCCGGGAACAGCGCCGCGTACTTCGCGCCGAGCCAGGTCCCGTAGGAGAAGCCGAGGTAGTTCAACTTCTCGTCCTTCAGCAGCGCGCGGATCAGGTCCATGTCGTGCGCGGTCTGCCAGGTGGTGACGTAGGGCGCGAGCGCGTCGCTCTGGCACGCCTCGGCCACCGCCCGCGGCACGCGCTGGTGCCGCGAGATGCTGCCGGGCGAACGGTCGCGGGCGTCCAGGTCGTCCTCCTGCGGCAGCCGCCCGAGCGGCACGCGGCAGACGAACCCGGCGTCGTCGCCGCCTTCCTGGCCGGTGCCGCGCGGGTCCATGCCGATCAGGTCGAAGTGCTCGTTCAGCGACGGCTCCAGCCCGGCCAGCGCGCCGGCGAGCGAGGTGCCCTGGCCACCGGGCCCGCCGGGGTTGACCAGGATCGCCCCGCGCCGGCTGCCGGTCGCCGCGGCGCGGCTGATCGAAACCTTGAGGTCGGTGCCGGCGCCGGGCGCGGCCCAGTCCCGCGGGACGGTGATCCGCGCGCACTGCGAGGGCTGCGCTTCGATCCGCTTGGCGAATGGGCAACCACCCCACGACACCTGCTGCGTGAGGTACGGCGCGAGCGGATCGGGCGTGGTCGCGGCGGCCGGAGCCGTCGTCACCACCAGCACCGAGACGGCCACCGCCAACCCTGCCCGGGACGTTCGCACCGCAGTTCCCTTCGTCGCCCGGGGAAGCCAAGCACGGCGGCCGGGGGCGAAGCAGCGCGAAGATCAAGATTCAGCTCGAACCGGTGAACCCGCTCAGGTGCGGTACGGCCCGTGGTGCCCGAGGTCGGGGCTCACCTCCGGGTGCCGGCCCTCCTGGCCGGGCACCGGGGCGACGGTGGGCTCGGCGAGCGCCTCGCCGCCGGACCGCTCGGCGTCGCGCTCCTGGTAGTGGGCTTCGACGATCCGGTCCTGGCGGCCGCGGGCCAGCACGGCGAGCGTGAGCACGTGGACCACGGCCAGCAGCAGCAGGAAGACGCCGAGCCTGCCGACCAGCGCGGCCGCCGAACCCGACCACCGCGGGCCGACCACCGACAGGAGCGCCAGCACGCCGAACGCGACGAGGTGGAAGACGGTCACCACGGGCCACGCGATCGAGCCGGTCTCGCCGCCGTCGGCGCCGGTCAGGTAGCGGCGGGCGCCGCGGTAGAGCACCTGGCCGTCGGCCAGCACGATGACCATTCCGATGATCAGGAACCCGGTGAGGTCGTTGTCGGGCATGCGCTCCTCCTCCTTTCCGGCGGGGTACCCGGCCGGGCCGGGCACGGGCCGTGGTTCACCGGAACGAGTGACACCGGCCGGTCGGCCCGCTCACACCCGGGAATCAATCCCGGCCGCCGGGCGCTGGGACGGGCGTGAAGAAAATCGGCTTCCTGTCGTTCGGCCACTGGTCGCCGGGCGCGCACTCCGAGACGCGGTCGGCCGCGGACTTCCTGCACCAGTCGATCGACCTCGCGGTCGCCGCCGAGGAGCTCGGCGTGGACGGCGCCTACTTCCGCGTGCACCACTTCGCGCGGCAGGCCGGCAGCCCGTTCCCGCTGCTGTCGGCCATCGGCGCACGCACGTCGAAGATCGAGATCGGCACCGGCGTGATCGACATGCGCTACGAGAACCCGCTGTACATGGCCGAGGAGGCGGGCGCCGCGGACCTCATCTCCGGCGGCAGGCTCCAGCTCGGCATCAGCCGGGGATCCCCCGAGCAGGTCATCGACGGCTGGCGCTACTTCGGCTACGCCCCGGCCGAAGGCGAGACCGACGCCGACATGGCGCGCCGGCGCACCGAGCTGTTCCTCGAGGTGCTCGGCGGCGAGGGCTTCGCGGAGCCGAACCCGCGCCCGATGTTCGCCAACCCGCCCGGGCTGCTGCGCGTCGAGCCGCACTCGGAAGGCCTGCGCGAGCGCATCTGGTGGGGGTCCAGCTCGAACGCGACCAGTGTCTGGGCCGCGAAGCTGGGCATGAACCTGCAGAGCTCCACGCTCAAGGACGACGAGACCGGCGAGCCGCTGCACGTCCAGCAGCGCAAGCAGATCGAGGCTTACCGCGACGCGTGGCGGGAGGCCGGCCACACCCGCGAGCCCCGCGTGTCGGTCAGCCGCAGCATCTTCGCGCTCACGACCGACCTCGACCGCGCCTACTTCGGCCGCGACCGCCACTCGCGCGACCAGGTCGGCATGATCGACGAGAACACCCGGGCGATCTTCGGCCGTTCGTACGCCGCGGAGCCCGACGAACTGGTGCGGCTGCTCAAGGAGGACGAGGCCGTCCAGGCCGCGGACACCCTGCTGCTGACCGTCCCGAACCAGCTCGGCGTCGACTACAACGCCCATGTGCTGGAGGACATCCTGACCCACGTGGCGCCGGAGCTCGGCTGGCGCTGAGACGCGAGCGGCCCGGTGGCGGCCGGGCCGTTCCTTACTACCGAGTTGCGTCGTCGATCGCGCTGCTGTGACACGCAAGAAGTCGTTGCTTCGCCCATTCCTCATCTGCGAGACTGCGGCCATGAGACCCCACCCGATCGCCCGAGTCGCCGCAGCTTGGCGTCGAGCAGCTGGTCGGTTGCCGTGGAGTCCGCCGGGCCGGCTTTCTACCTTCCGTGGATTGCCTGTGCTGTTCCAGGATTCTGGCCCGGCCAGCCGCTAGTCGCTCTGAAGAAGAGGTTGAATGCACACCCTCACAAGCAAGCGTGTCCAGAAGTTTTCGCGCGACTTCGGTTTCGGTGGCAGCGAGTCCGAGCAGTTCGAACGGTACGTCGCGGCGAACTACCTCTTCCAGTACGTAGGGGACAGCGTAGAGCTGATCGAAAACTCGGTCCTTGGCGGCGGCTCGGACGAGGGTATCGACATCGCCGCGGTGGTAGTCAACGGCGGGATCGTGTCCGAACCTGCGGAGATCGACGAGCTGATCGCGGACCAGGGAGCGAACTCCGCGAAAGTGATCTTCATCCAGGCGAAGACGAGCGAGTCGTATGACTCCAAGCTCGTCGCGAAGTTCCTCCACGGTGTGGAGGCCGTGACGAAGTACGCGATGAAGCCGCGGAGCCTCGTGCTGCCCCCGCGCTTGGTCGACCTGGCGAACTTGATCGACAGGATCGCGGAGAACGGCGACAAGTTCCAGGACAGCAGGATCCCATGCGAGCTCTACTACGTGACGACGAGTTCCAATGACGGCGCCGGCGTGCAAGCCGAACTTCAGGTAACGGAGGCGATCTCTCGCATTCGCGAAATCGGTGTCTACTCCGAAGGGGTCAAGCTCCGAACTCATGGGCACGAGGAACTTTCTGCCAAACAGAAAGAGCGACACGGGCCGCAGAAGGTGCAGTTCAACTTTGAGAAGCGGCAGACCATCCCGGCAACCGACAGGGTCAGTGAAGCCTACATCGGGCTCGTCTCTGCGAGCGAACTCCTGAAGCTCCTCAAGGACGATACCGGCGAAGTGCGTGCTGGAATCTTCGACGACAACGTCCGTCTCGATCTGGGATCCCACAACCCGGTGAACAGCCGGATCATGGCAACGTTGCAGTCGGCGGAGCGGGAGCACTTCCCCTTCTTGAACAACGGCTTGACGATCATTGCGACTGACTTGCGTGGGGCCGGCGACAGGTTCTTCATCTCCGGTTACCAGATCGTGAACGGTGGGCAGACGAGTCATCAGCTTATGCGATGGGCTGACACAGATGAGGTCAAGAATTCTTATCATCTGCTTACCGAACTCTGGGTGCCGGTGAAGATCGTGAGTTCGAACGACGAAACCGTTCGCACGAGTGTGTCGATCGCGACCAACCTGCAAACCGCCATTGGGTCCTCGGATATCCAAGCCAGTTCTCAGATGGCGAAGAACGTCGAGGAGTACTTTGCCCAGTCTGGGCCGGACGGGCTGCGTTACGAGCGCCAGAACCGCGGCACGATACTCGAGTTCGCCCGGACGCGTGTGGTGACGACTCCCGAGTTGAACCGTGCCGTTGCCGCCACCCTGTTTGGAGAGTCATCGCGAGCGATCGGGTCTCCGAAAGACCTCGAGGTGGAAGACGCGTTCGTGTGGGGTGACTACCCTGAGGAAACCTATTACTACGCTGCGTGGATTTTGTACCGCATCGATCGGTACTTTGGGCGCACGCCCGAATCGACGACCTTGAAGGCTGCCAAGTACCACATCGCGATGATGGTTTCGGCGATCATCAACCCAGAACTCATCCCGGTCTTCGAGGCAGGAGACGTCGATGTGGTGGCTCAGAGGTTGAAGCGGCCGAAGAGGCTGAGGTTCGGGGTGGCCGAGAAGAAGCTGTCCGAAGAGGTCGAGAGCGCGATTGTCGACGCGGTGGACCTCACCGCGGACCTGTTCCGGGACGTGCTCGCTACCGGCCGGAGCTTGCGAAAAGACGATGTGCGGAGCAGGAGGAGTCAAGAAGCTCTGCTGCAGGAGGTAAAAGCGCTCCAGGGTAGCTGATTTCGATGGGAGCGGCCCGGTGGCGGCCGGGCCGTTCTTCCTCAGCCGTGGGTGATCTTCAAGCCGTAGAACGCGACCCGCGCGCCCTTCGTCGTGCTGTCCGAAGAGGACTGGTTGTACGAGCCGGCCTTGAAGTACTGCTGGTACGCCTTGAACGACGACGGGATGCTGTAGTGCGTGGTGCTGCCGTTGACCGTGAGGTCGATGGTGTTGCCGCCGGAAATGCCGATCGTGTACGTCCAGGTCTTGCCGAGCGAGACGTGGCCGACGGTGTGCGGCGTCTGCCCGCCGTCGGGGGAGTTCTCGGTGCCCAGCACGATGTCCCCGCTCGCGCGGTAGTACAGCTCCAGCAACGGTTTCGTGGACGAGCCGCCGGTGCCGAGGTGCACCTGGCCGACGCACACGTTCGACGTCACCGACACCACGCGCAGCGTCGCGCTGAGCTTGTGCGAGCCGCTCAGCGACCAGTTCGCGGCCGAGCCGTCGCGGTTCATCTCGCGCAGCTCGGAGCGCGCGTAGTTCGAATTCGGCGTGGTGACGCCCTTTTCCGGCGCCCAGAAGGTCATCGCGCCGTCGCGGGTGTCGGTGTAGAAGTAGCTGTCCTGGAAACCGTTCGGCCCCTGCAGCCGGGACGACGAGATCGTGGTCGGCTTGCCGGGGGAGCCGACCGGCTCCTGGAGCTGCCAGACCGAGAGGTCGAAGTTGCCGCCCGGGGCCACGGACGGATCCGCCGCCACGGCGGGCAACGCGGTGGCCGCGGCCAGTGCCGGAACCGCCAGCAGGACGAACAAGGCACGCACGCGCATCGTGGGTGTCCTTTCGCGATGAGGACGCTGCACCATTCGTTCACGGACGTGAATAAATGGTCTGGACAACCCGGCGGCGTGGACCCACGGTAGGACGGCGGTCACCGGTTGTCAAGATCTCGAGCCGGAGTCGGGGGATCGAGGCAGACCCGGCCGGACCAGGGGGCAACGGGGCCGCGAGCCGGAGATGCTGGGGTTACGTTCGGATCATCGACGGATTCGACGCGCATTCCGCGGAAAGGAGCCGGAACAATGGGGAACGGAACCAGAAAAGGCGTGGTGACAGCGATCGCGACGACCGCGCTGACCTTGTCCGCGGTCGCCCCGGCGAGTGCGGCACCGGCGACCAGACACTGTGTCCTCAACACCGGAACCGGTGTGGAGCACTGCTCTTCCAGCCGCGTCGCACTCACCGCGCAGGCGAACGGCGACGTCGTCCAGGGCACTTTCTTCGACGGCCCGGACTACACGGGGAACTCGCTGACCATCACCGGTCCGGAACTGTGCAAAAAGGACGGCTGGGTGAACTGGCAGTTCGACCTCGGGGACGACTGGAAGAACAAGATCTCGTCGGTGCAGCCGTGGGGGAACTGCTGGATCTGGCTCTACCCGGAGCCGAACCTCGGCGGCGACCGCGACGGCCCGTTCAAGGAGAACACCGGCAACGTCGGATCCTTCATGGACGACCGGACCCAGTCGATCGGCTTCAGCTGAGCCACCCACCCGAGAAGGAGTGACCGCATGACCAGCAAGCGCACCACGTGGGTGGCGGCGGGCCTCGGCCTGGTGACCGCGGCCGGCCTCGTGCTCACCGCCCCGGCCGCGTCCGCCGAAGACCAGCCCACCGCCCGGGAACTGCTCGACAAGTGCGACAACGGCACGGATTCGTGCGTGTTCCACCCGGCAGGCCCGCCGGAGGAGCACACCGGCGCCGGGCACCAGGTCGGCGAGGCGGCCTACAACTGCACGCAGGACCTGCAGCGCAGCACCGTGAACTGGTCCGACACGACGGGCGAGTCGAACAGCTTCGGCGTCTCCCTGTCGGCCGAATACGGGTTCTCGGAAGTGTTCAAGGTGTCCATCGAGACGTCGTACCAGCACACCTGGGAGTCGTCGCACACCGAAGGGCAGGCGACCAACGTCGACGTCCGGCCGGGGGAGAAGGGCTGGGTGGAGCGGGCCCCGAAGATGCAGAAGGTGCACGGCACGTACGAAATGCACTTCGGCGACCGCTTCTACGGCCACTACATCTGGTACCAGGACTTCGACGCGGACGGCCCGGTCCCCGGCTCGACCGGCGACATCACCCAGCACACCGCGGCGATGACCGACCAGGAACGCGCCGAGCACTGCGGCTGACGCGAGGCTGGCGGGAATCGCGATGGCCGATTCCCGCCAGCGAGCGTCCCCTGTGGACGGCAGGATCGAACCCGTGAAGACGGAAACCCCTGCCCACACGGCCATCGAGCCCGGCATCCTGTACTTCGGCACCCCGGTCGTGCTGATCTCCACCACCAACGAAGACGGCTCCGCCAACCTCGCGCCGATGTCCTCGGCCTTCTGGCTCGGCTGGCGCGCGATGCTCGGGCTCGGTGCCCGCTCGAAGACCACCCAGAACCTGCTCCGCACCGGCGAAGGCGTGCTCAACCTGCCCTCCGACGCGCTCGCCGCGGCCGTCGACCGGCTCGCGCTGACCACCGGGTCGGATCCCGTGCCGGAGGGCAAAGTGAAGCGCGGGTACTTCCACGTCGCGGAGAAGTTCGAGCGGGCTGGGCTCACCCCCGTCGCGTCGGAAACCGTTGCGCCGCCGCGGGTCGCCGAGTGCCCGGTGGCCATGGAGGTCGTTCTCGAGGCCGTGCACCCGCTCGCCGACGAGGACGCGCGGCAGCGCGGCGGGATCGTCGCGCTCGAGGTGCGCGTGCAGCGCGTGTTCGTCCACGACGACATCCGGGCGGTCGGCAGCGACGACCACATCGACCCGGACCGCTGGCGGCCGCTCATCATGAGCTTTCAGAAGCTCTACGGCCTCGGCCCGCAGGTCCACCCCTCGACGCTGGCCCGCATCCCCGAGCGCCTGTACCGGGGCCCGGACATCGACCGCGCCCGCGGCGTCACGTCGCGTTCAACCGCGCCAGCAGGGGAGCGAGTGTCTTGATACCGGCGGTCACCGCCGCCCGGCCCTTCGCCGAGGAGACCGGCGGCTGCCGCGTCAGCAGCACCACGACGTAGCGGCCGCCGACCACGCCGGTGGTGTTGAGGACCAGCGACGAGCGCAGGATCATCCAGCCCTGCTTGACCTGCCACGACATCCCGCTCAGGCCGTCGGGGATGCCGAAGTACTGGTCCCAGCCGTCGTCGGCCGGGTTCCGGGCGTTGCCGAGCGCCGTCAGGATCGGCTGGGCGATCTCGTCGGGCACCGTGTCTTCGAGGTACTGGTAGATCGCCAGCACGTCACCGGCGCTCGTCTTGGCCATGCCCCACTGGGTCGGGTCCGCGGGCGGCGTCGTGTGCGCCAGGCCGAGCAGCGCCGCCGTCCGCGTGACGATCGCGTTGCCGCCGTTGCGCTCCCAGAACGCCGACGCGATCGCGTCGTTGCTGCCCTCGAGCATGTCGGTGAGGTCTTCGACGGCGTCGGCGTCCGGGAGCGCCCACGCGCCCGTGGTGTCGTCGCGGACCTCGTCGATGGCGATCAGCAGCTTGACCACCGACGCGGTGTAGTACGGCTCGTCGGCGCCGAGGGATGCCAGCTCCTTTCCCGATTCCCGGTCGTACAGGACGAATCCGACGCTCGTCCGCGGCGAAGCGGCGGTCACCGCGGCCGCGACGCCGTCGGCGACCGACGACAGGTCCGGGTACGGGACCTCCGACGTCGACGCCACCGGACTCGGGCTGAGCGGCGGGTCCGGCGACGCGGCCACCGGCGCTCGGCC
>NZ_JAAGNB010001319.1:0-20996 GCF_010550475.1 Amycolatopsis sp. SID8362 | reverse complement strand
ATCAGCAGTGCGCGGCGGGGCATCATCAGCGCTCCGCCGCGAGGGTGCCGTCGCCGGTCTGCGGGGCACCGGCGGGCACGACGACGACCTGGCCCGGCCCCGGTCGCGGCGGCGCCTGGGGCGCGCGTTCCTTGGACGGGCCGCAGGTGACCGACGCGAGCTTGACGTCGCCGCTGCCGAGCCGCTTGGCGTCGCCGTCGAGGAGCTTGACGTGCAGCGCGGTGATTTCGAGGCTGCCGTCGTAGCGCTGGACCTGCTCGTTGACGATCACCTCGGCCACACCGGGGATCCCGAGGCGCTGGTTCGGCCCGGTGGCGGCGGGCAGCGTGCCGAGCCGCCCGAGGTTGACGCCGGCGAGGTCGCTGCTGCCGGTGACGTGCCCGTCGGCGGAGGCGCAGCGCGCGCTGATCACCCGGATCGACGGCACCCGCCCGGCGACCGGCGCGAGCAGCGGCAGGGTCGCCTCGGCGACGCTCGCCTTGGCGGCCACGGCGCCGTCGCCGGTCACCACGGAGCTGCTGATCGCCTTCGCGGTGACGAGGCCCTCGAGCGGCACGTCGGCGACGCTCGCCGAAGCGGGCCCGGTGCTGCTCGACGCGGCGAGCTGCCCGGTCTCGACGGTGATCCCCTTGCCGCCGGTGAGCACACCGGGCAGCACGGAAACCGAAGCGGAGGCGCCGAAAGCGGACCCGGCGACGGCGTCGGCGGCGTCCGAGACACCGGCGGATCCCGCGAGGAGGGCGGCCGTGACCCCGGCCAGGCTCCCGGCTCGGAGCAGGGTGGTGCGCATGAAGAAGTCCTTTCACCGCAAAGGAAAAACGGGGGGAAGCGGCGCCGGTCAGAGTTCGGCCCGCTGGGGAAGCCCGGCCACGCTATCAAAATCGCTACGCGCGGCAAGGATTTCGCCGCGCGACCGGAGCCGGGGCACTGCGCGAAAAGTGATCACCGCCGGGCCGGCCACCTTGTCGTGGTGCTCGGGCCGGGAGAGCGGCCGCGGATTGCGGACGGGTAGTAGTGCCCATTGCGACATTCGAGGCGATCGATCGCCGGATCCGACACGGATGAGTGATTACCTGGACGAGTGCCGGCGGGCACGGACGGTGATGTGACCACCACGGTCCCGGGCGCCGGACCGGACCGTCCTATGGTCGGTGCATGGAGCTGCGGCAGGTCGAGCACTTCCTCGCGGTGGTGCGGTTCGGGAGTTTCACGGCCGCGGCGCAGGAGGTGCACGTGGTGCAGTCGGCGCTGAGCGCGTCGATCCGGAAGCTCGAGGGGGAGCTGGGTGCCCCGCTGTTCGACCGCACCACCCGCCGCGTCACGCTGACCGAAGCGGGCCGGGCGCTGCTCCCGCTGGCCCACCGCATCGTCGCGGACGTCGCCGCCGCCCGCGGCGAGGTGGCCGCGGTGAGCGGCCTGACGCGCGGGCGGGTGTCGATCGGCACGATCCAGACGTTGACGGTCGTGGACCTGCCGTCGAAGCTCGGCGAGTTCCGGCTCCGCTACCCGGGCGTCCGCATCCACGTGCGCGAGAGCACGGTCTTCGACCTGACGGCGGGCATCGCCGACGGCGAGCTGGACCTGAGCTTCCTGGCCGCGCCGGAGCCGCTGTCGCCCGAGCTGTTCAGCTTCGCGAGCTGGAGCCAGGACCTGGTCCTGCTGTGCCGTCCGGGCCACCGGCTCGCGGGCCGCGCCCGGATCCCGCTGGCGGAGCTGGCCGACGAGCCGTTCGTGGACTTCAGCGGCAGCGGCATCGAGGTGATGATCGCCCGCCGGTTCGCGGACGCGGGCGTCCGGCGGCAGCGCGTCTGCGAGGCGACCCACATGCCCCTGCTCGTCGACCTGGTGGCAGCGGGCCTCGGCGTGTCGATCGTCCCGCGCCCGGTGGCCGAGAAGTCGGGGCTGCCGTACGCCCCGCTCGCGGAGCCCGGCTTCAGCCGCTCGATCCACCTGGCCGGCCGCGGCCCCCGCCCCGCGAACCCGGCCGCGCGGGCCCTGCTGGCGCACTTGCTGGAGCGGCCGTCAGCGCTCGCGGACGGGCACGAAGAGCAACCCGAACCCGGCGAGGACGAGGGCCATCGCGACGGTGGTCAACCCGGTTAGGGCGGTCACCGCACCGAGCACGAGGGCCCGGAGCGCGAAGCGTCTCAGCAGGCGAGTCAGGTCGGTCGCTTCGGAACGCTGCATGGTTCGAGTGTTCGCCGGGAGGGCGTGGCGGTCCAGCGCACAGGATCGCTGGGACCCAGCTGCGGAATCGCTGAATCCCGCCGTGGCTGCTTACCCGCCTCCGGGAGGAACTTGCCTTGACGTTCGCGTGAAGGTCTACCTTCGCGGCGTGGAGTTCGGAATCAGTTACAGCACACCCTTTTTCGGCGCCGACCCGGAAACGCTCCTGGGCTTCGCCCGGGACGCGGAGGAGTTCGGGTTCGAGTCGTTCTACCTGCCGGAGCACGTCGCGCTGTACCCGGGCGCGAAGATCGGCGAGATGGCGCTGCCGCCGTCGCTGCCCTTCGCGGATCCGTTGGAGTGCTTGAGCTTCGTGGCCGCGGGGACGCGCCGGATCCTGCTGGGCACGGGCGTCCTGCTGCTGCCGTACCACCACCCAGTGACGCTGGCCAAGCGCCTCGCGACGATCGACGTCCTCTCCGGCGGCCGCATGCGGTTGCTGACGGTGGGCGTGGGTGCCCTGCCGGGCGAGGCCCGAGCGGTCGGCGTCGACTACGCAACCCGCGGCCGGCGCGCGGACGAGGCGATCGACATCCTGCGCGCACTGTGGGCGGGCGACGAGTCAGGCGTCAGTTTCGACGGCGACTTCCACCGCTTCGAGGGCGCTTGCGTGTACCCGAAACCGTTGGGGGAGCTACCGATCCACGTCGGCGGATCCAGCGTGGCCGCGGCCCGGCGGGCCGGGTCGCGCGGGGATGGGTACTTTCCTGGCGGGAGGTTGACGGCGGAGGAGCGCCGCCGGCAGTTCGCCCTCGCCCGGACGACGGCGCTCTCGGCGGGCCGTGATCCGGATCGGCTGGAGTACACGCGGTGGGGGTCTCTCGACATGTCGCTGGAGGACGTCGAAATGCTGGCGGCGGAGGGGGTTTCGCGGATTGTCATCAGTCCTGACGACGCGGACTCCGGGCGGCGGCGGGATTCGTTGGCCGCGTTCGCTGCGCGTCTGTCATTGAGTACCTGATCGTGTGATGAACATGTGTTCGTGTGTCCGGTAATCTTGGTGTGTGGACAGAGAAACGGTGTGGCAAGCGGACGCGGAGGCCTTGGCCGACCGCATCGTTTCGCTGCTCACTGTGGTGCGGTCTGCTGAGGCGGAAATCGGTGCGCTGCTGGTGGAAATCGAATCCCGCGGGGTTCAGGAACTCTTCGGATACCGCACTACTGCACGCCTCTACGAGCACCTCGCCGACATTCCGCACGCGGCCGCCAGACGCACCGTTGCTCGCGCCCAGGCCCTGCACCCCGCCCATACTCTCGACGCGACCCCCGCTGTTGCCCCGGCCACCGGCGCCGCCGCGTTGGCAGGTTCCCTGAGCACCCCGATGATCGACACCATCATCGACGCCGTCTCCCGGATCCCCGCCCCTCACCGCGACACCGCCGAAGCCGACCTGCTTACCTTCGCCGCCGAGGGCGGCCACAAACAGGTCGCTGCCCTGGGTGCCCGGATCCTGGCCCACCTCGACCCCGACGGTCCCGCACCCGAGGACACCGAACCCGCCACCCCTACCCGGGAACTGTCGTTGCGCCGAAGACGCACCGGAACCTGGGAACTCACCGGCCGGTTCGACGACGAGACCGGTACCCGCGCCAGCGCCCTGCTGGATGCGTTGGCCGAACGCCGCGGCACCGACGACCTCCGCTCCCCACAAGAACGTTACGGCGACGCGTTCTCCGACGCGGTCGACTTAGCGCTCAATTCCCCAGAACTCCCGGCCCAAGCCGGGGAGCGCGTCCACGTGATGGTCGCGGTCTCCCTGGCGGATCTGAAATCCGGACGCGGCACGGCCACCCTGGGCGACACCGGCGCCATCACAGCTGCCGACGCCCGCCTCCACGCCTGCGACTGCAAGCTCATCCCCGCCGTCCTCGGCACCACCAGCGAACCCCTCGACCTGGGCCGAGCCCGCCGCCTGATCTCACCAGGCCTGCGCCGTGCCCTGTTCCTGCGCGACCGCGGGTGCGCGTTCCCCGGCTGCCACCGCCCACCCCGGCACTGCCAGGGTCACCACATCCGGCACTGGGCCGAGGGCGGCCTCACCGACTTGGCGAACCTGGTGCTGTTGTGCGGTCACCATCACCGGTTGTTGCACCGCTCGGGTTGGCAGGTCCGCATCGCTCCCGACGGCCATCCGGAGTTCCTGCCGCCACGGTTCTTGGACAAACGCCGAAAACCCAGGCGCAACAACCTGCATCAGCCGCTGCCATTCGCAGCCTGAACATGGGACAGGCCCGCAGCCACCAGCTGCGGGCTACACCCACGCGCCCATCACCCGCCCACGCTCCAGCCACCCCACGCCCCAGCGGCCCACGCTCCAGCCACCCCACGCTCCAGCCACCCAACGCCCCAGCGGCCCACGCCCCAGCGGCCCCACGTCCAGCAACCTCACGCCCAGCAACCTCACGCCCAGCAACCTGACGCCCCAGCCACTCCGCGGTCCGGGCTCTGCACGACCTTTCCGCGTTTGTTGCGCTCCGCCAGCGCCCCGGCTGCTTCCTAGCCTGGGTTCGCGTGCTCCTGTGGCGTCAATCGCCATCCGCCCGCTACCTCCCGTGCGGGTTTGGCCTGTCCCGCGGCATCAACCGCCACCCATCCGCTGCCTCGCGGCCTGGACCTGCACGACTCTCCGGCATTGTCGCGACCTGCCCGTGCCCCACCTGTTCCCGACCTGCGACAGCCCAGCCGGACACCCGCGGTCCCATCGGCACCGCCGCCGCAGCTGCGGCGAGCCACCGGCGCCCGTCACCCGGGTGGCGAGAACGCCGTCCTCGAGTAAGCCGGTCCCGTAAGAGATCGGTAACCGTCCATCGGGATACGTCTGGGCGTTTTATCCCATTGAATAAGGCATCGCGGACGACGGAGGACAACAAAGATGAACGGCAAAACCCGCCTGCTAGCCCGCCCCTGGCTGATCGGCGTCCTGGCAGCAGGCCTGGCCGCGGTCGCAGTGGGCCTGTACTGGTTCCAGCCGTGGCAGCTGTGGGTGGACGAAACAGTTCAGGAAACCCTCCCCACCGCCGCAGCACCGGAGGCATCGAAGTCCGCGGCCCCTCAACCCGTGGCGCCGGTCGAAGTCGCGGCCGGCAGGCTGATCAGCCACGAGCACGAGACCACCGGAACCGTCCGGATCCTGCGCGCGGCCGACGGCTCACTCCTGCTGCGCCTGGAAGACCTCGTCACCAGCAGCGGCCCCGACGTGCACGTCTGGCTCGCCGACGCGCCCGTCAAACCCGGCAAGGACGGGTGGGGCGTCTTCGACGACGGCAAGTACCTCGACGCCGGCAAGCTCAAGGGCAACAAGGGAAACCAGAACTACGCCCTCCCGGCGGGCACCGACCTGGCCGGTTACACCAGTGTCAGCATCTGGTGCGATCGCTTCAACGTCTCCTTCGGGGCCGCGGAACTCAGCCGGTGATCGACTCGGCCGGGTGGGGAGTCCACGGGGTGGCCACATCCAGGTCGGCGGCGAAGGTGACGATCGCGTCCAGGACGGTCACCACCTCCTTGCGGGGTTCGGAGCGGGTGGTGCGGTGCCGGGCGACGAGGGTGCGGGTGCCGAGGCCGGGCAGGGACACCGCCTTGACGCCCTCCGGCACGGCTTCCCGCACCGCGAGCGCCGGGACGAGCGCGATGCCCAGGCCGCCCGCGACCATCGACAGTGCCACGTTGTAGTCGTAGTAGCTGTGTCCCGGCGGGGGTGCCGACGGGAGCGCGCGGCGCGTGCGTTCGGTGGCGGCGTGCGCCGCGGTCTCGGAGTCGACGCCGAGCCAGGTGAGGTGCTCCAGGTCGGCCGTGCTCGCCGGGCCCGCCGTGCCGGTCGGGACGACGACCAGCCACGGCTCTTCGAGGATCGGGACGTCGCGGGTGCCGCGTGCCGGTTTTCCTTGGCCCGCCGGGCTTTCGTCTTCGAGGATGAGCAGGTCGACCGCGCCCGAACGCAGGGATTGCAACGCCTTTCGCGTCTCCATCTCGCGGATCACGACTTCCAGTGCGGGGAACTGCTCGCGCAGCTGGTGCAGGAGCGGGATCAGCAGCGTGCGGATGACGGACTGGAAGGCGGCGATGACGACCGTGCCGGTGACGTCCTCGGCCAGCGCGGCGAGGGCCTTGCGCGCGTCGATCAGCTCGGCCTCGATGTGTTCGGCGGCCTCGGCCAGCACCCGGCCGGCGGGCGTCAACACGGCGCCGGTCGGCTGGCGGTCCAGCACCGCGGTGCCGGTCGACTCCTCGAGGCGGGCGATCTGCTGCGAGACCGCCGACGGGGTGAGGTGCAGGAGCTCGCCGGCGGCGAGCACGCCGCCGGCGCGGTGGACGGCGAGCAGGACGGCCAGCCGGCGGGGATCGATCTGCATTCAGCGGAGCTTAACCCCTGGAGCAGATAACTTCGATTGCGCTGCACCCCGCGAGCCGGTCACGATGGCGGCATGGAGGAAATGTTGTCGCTGGCCGCCACCGCGGCCGGCTGGCTGGGCGCCGCGGGCACCGCCGCGGCGTACGGTCTGGTGTCCCGCCGGGTGATCGAACCGGAGTCGGCCACGTTCCAGACGCTCAACCTGTCGGGCGCCGCGCTGCTGGGTGTTTCGGCCGCGGCCACCGGCTCGTGGCCCGCGGTCGCGGCGAACCTCGTGTGGGTCCTGATCAGCGTCATGACGCTGATCAGCGCGCGACCGCTACGGCACCACGACGAACTTCCCGGTGCCCGCGTCGGCCTCCATGGCGCGGTGGGCGGCGACGATGTCGTCCAACGCGAACACCCGGTCCAGGTGGGACGGACACCCACCGGACTCGACCGCGGCGACGATCCGCCGCAGGACCGCTGCGTTCCCCCGCACCGTGTCGCTGTGGAAGGCCGTGAGCTTCGTACCCGACGGGATCGTCGCGATCGGCTCAAGGTCCGGGATCACCCACCCGCTGAGCGAGCCCGCCACGCACACCGTGCCGCCGCGGCGGACCAGGTTCAGGGAGTCCACCGCCGTGCTCGCGCCGACCAGGTCGAGGACGTGGTCGGGGCCTGAGGGCCAGAACGCGCGGACGCCGGCCGCCACCGAGGAGCCGTCGTCGACCACGGCGTGGTCGGTGGTCAGCGCCGCGGCTTTGCTCGCCCGGCGGGTCGTGGCGGCGGTCTCGACGCCCTGCGCGGCCGCGAGCGACGCGGCGGCCATGCCCACCGACGACGTGCCGCCGCGGATCAGGAGCCGGTCGCCCGGCTGGAGGCCGAGGGTGTCCAAGGCGCCCTGCGCGGTCATGAACGTCTCCGGCAGCGCCGCCAGCACCGGCCACGGCAACGTCGTCTCGACCGGCATCAGCAGGGCGTTCGGCACCAGCGCGTACTCCGCGTAGCCGCCGTCGAACTGCCTGCCCAGCTCACCCATCACCGCGGCGACGGTGGTGCCTTCGGCGAGCGCCGGGTCGGTCGATTCAGCCAGGACGCCCACGCATTCGATGCCCAGCACGCGCGGGAAGGTCACCGTGGGGGAGTGGCCCTGGCGGGTCCTCAGCTCCGAGCGGTTCATGCCCGCGCCCCGGACGTCGACCAGGCTCCAGCCGGGCCGGACCGCGGGCACCGGGACCTCGCGGACCTCCAGCACCTCGGGTCCGCCGGGGCGGACGCAGACCGCTGCTCTCATCTTCATGTCCGCCACTTTCGGCCCGGACCCGGCTGGCCGACCACCGGTAGGATGCCAAGTCATGCCCATCGGACGCCAAGCTTCGCGGATCTGGCCGTCCGGCGGCGCGCACCTGTGGAGCCCGGGGGCGAGCAGCGAGGCGCACGCCCACGACCGCGGGCACCTGGTCTACGCGGCTCGCGGGGTGCTGTCGGTGCACTCCGAACGGGGGACGTCGGTGGTGCCCGCCACCCGCGTCGCGTGGATCCCCGCCGGGTTCGGCCACCACCACCGGGCGCACGGCCACACCGACATGCGGATCGTCTTCCTGACGGCGGCCCTGGCCCGGCTCGTTCCCGCGCACCCCGCCGTCTTCGCCGCGTCCGGCCTCGCCCGGGAGGTCCTGCTCGCGCTGACCGGCACCCGCGAGTACGACCGCGCGGCGACCGCCCGCCTGCACCGGGTGCTCGTCGAGGAGCTCCGGGAAGCGCCGGAGCAGCCGCTGCAACTGCCGGAACCCCGCGACGACCGGCTGCGCGCCGTCGCGCGGGTGCTGTACGAGGACCCCGCCGACACCACTCCGCTCGCGGAGCTGGGCCGCCGGAGCGGGGCGAGCGCCCGCACGCTGAGCCGGCTGTTCCGCGACGAGCTCGGCATGACGTTCTACGAGTGGCGCACCCAGCTGCGCGTCCACCACGCGCTCGTCCTGCTGGCGGAAGGCCACGACACGACCCGCGTGGCCCACGCCTGCGGCTGGGCGAACCCGAGCGGCTTCATCACGGCGTTCACGGCGATCGTCGGGACCACCCCGGGTCGCCACCGGCAGCTCACCAGACCAGTTTGATGCGTGCCCAGCCGCATCTTGATCCGGTCGAAGCGCGCTTCGAACGCCGCGATGATCAGGAACGCGGCCAAGGCCGCCGATGGGAGGCCGACGATGGCGGGGAAGTGGCCGGCCACCAGGTCCCGGACCCACGGTTCCCGGCGCCAGGACGCCGCCGCCACGGGGAAGGTGAACACGGACATCTGGACGAGGGCCGCCAGGCCGCCGAGCCAGACGACGGCGTGCCGGACGCGGTGGGATCTCTCGGGCTGCTCGGTCACGCCAACAGAGGCGCGGCCCGGGCACCCCGCGTAACGGATTCCCGACAGGGTTCACCTGGACGGCGCAACAGCGTCAGCCCGCCACCGGACTGTCCACAAGCGACACCAGGCCGACCGGCAGGCGCTTCCGGTCCGCGACGAAGCCGACGATCGCGTCGCGCAGGGCGCGCACCGCGCGGGTCGGGTCCACCTCCCGCCGGACCGCGAGCTGGACCACCCGGGTCATCCCCGCTTCCGGCGCGAACCGCGTCATCGAGAACCGGTCGCCCGCCACCGTGCTCGGGACCACCGCCGCGCCCAGGCCCGCGCGGACCAGTTCCAGGACCGCGTCCATCTCCCCGCCCTCGATCGCGAACGACGGTTCGAAACCCGCGGTGCGGCAGGCGTTCACCGTCGCCTCGCGGACGTCGTACCCGCGGCGGAACATCACCAGCGGGACGTCGGCCAGGTCGCGGATGCCGAGGCGGGTGCTCGCGATCGGGGCGTCGGCCGGGGCGATCACCACCAGTTCCTCCAGCAGCAACGGCGTCGCCGCCAGGTGCGGGTCCGCCGGGGCGCTCGCCAGCAGGGCCAGGTCCAGCGCGCCTTCGGACAGGCGCTGCCGCAGGTCGCCCGAGCCGCTTTCGTGCAGCTCCAGCTGGATGCCCGGGTAGCGGCGGCGGAACGCGGCCAGCATCGCGGGCAGCAGGCCCGTGCACAGGCTGGGCGGCGCGCCCAGCCGGACGCGGCCGCGGTCGAGCTCGTCCAGCTCCCGGATGGCCCGCTGGGCGGTTTCGGTCTCGGCGAGGATGCGCCGCGCGATCGGGAGCAGGGTTTCGCCCGCTTCGGTGAGCGTGACGTTGCCGCGGATCCGGTGGAACAGCGGCGCGCCCAGGTCGTGTTCGAGCGCGCGGATCTGCTGCGACAGCGAGGGTTGCGCGACGCGTACCTGTTCGGCGGCGCGGGTGAAGTGCCGGTGTTCGGCGACGGCCACGAAGTAGGCGAGCTGCTGGAACTGCACCGCACCATGATAGCCGCTGGCTATGGAGAGCAGAGTTATCATGTCTTTGACCTCTCAACGGCGCCCACCTAACGTCGAGCGGGTGGTGAACGACCTCGCAACCCGGCGGCCCGTCCGGGATTTCTGGGCCTCGACGATCGGCAAGAAGATCGTCATGGCGGTGAGTGGCGCGCTGCTGCTCGCGTTCGTCTTCGCGCACATGGTCGGCAACCTCAAGACGTTCCTCGGGGCCGGCGACCTCAACCACTACGCCCACTGGCTGCGCACGATCGGCGAGCCGGTGCTGCGCTACGAGTGGTTCCTCTGGATCCAGCGCGTGGTCCTGCTCGCGGCGCTCGTCCTGCACGTCACCGCGGCGGTGCAGCTGGCCCGGCGCGACCTGCGCGCGCGGCCGGTGCGCTACGTCCACCGGCGGCCGGTGCGGGCCACCTTCGCGGTGCGCACCATGCGCTGGGGCGGCGCCACGCTCGCGCTGTTCGTCGTCTGGCACATCCTCGACTTCACCGTCGGCACGGTGAACCGGGACTTCGTACCCGGCGACCCGTACCACAACCTCGTCGCGGACTTCCAAGTCTGGTGGGTGAACCTGATCTACCTGGTCGCGCTCGCGATGCTCGGGCTGCACATCCACCACGGCTTCGCCAGCGCCGCGCGCACGCTGGGCGTCACCAGCGCGCGGCGGGAACGGGCGATCAAGCTCCTCGGCAGCACGACGGCGGTCGTGGTCGCGGGCGGCTACGCCCTCGTCCCGGTCGCGATCATGACAGGACTGGTGCGCTGATGACCGACTACCTGACCGGCGACCCGATCGCCGACACCAAGGCACCCGCCGTCCCGCTCGAAAACCGCTGGGACGAACGGAAGTTCGCGGCCAAGCTGGTGAACCCGGCGAACCGGCGCAAGCACCGCGTGATCGTGGTGGGCACCGGGCTGGCCGGCGGTTCGGCCGGTGCGACGCTCGCCGAACAGGGCTACCACGTCGTGCAGTTCTGCTTCCAGGACTCGCCGCGGCGCGCGCATTCGGTCGCCGCGCAGGGCGGGATCAACGCCGCGAAGAACTACCGCAACGACGGCGACTCGGTCTACCGGCTGTTCCACGACACGGTCAAGGGCGGCGACTTCCGGTCCCGGGAGTCCAATGTGTACCGCCTCGCCCAGGTGTCGGCGCAGATCATCGACCAGGCCGTCGCCCAGGGCGTGCCGTTCGCCCGCGAGTACGGCGGCCTGCTCGACACCCGCTCGTTCGGCGGCGTGCAAGTTCAGCGCACGTTCTACGCGCGCGGCCAGACCGGCCAGCAGCTGCTGATCGGCGCGTACCAGGCGCTGTCGCGGCAGATCGACGCCGGGAACGTCGAGCTGCACCCGCGGACCGAGATGCTCGACCTGGTCGTCGTCGACGGCCGGGCCCGCGGGATCGTCGCGCGCGACCTCGTCACCGGCGAGATCGAGACGCACCTCGCGGACGCCGTCGTCCTCGCGACCGGCGGCTACGGCAACGTCTTCTACCTGTCCACCAACGCGAAGGGCTCCAACGCCACCGCGATCTGGCGGGCCCACAAGCGCGGGGCGTACTTCGCGAACCCGTGCTTCACCCAGATCCACCCGACGTGCATCCCGCGCTCGGGCGAGCACCAGTCGAAGCTGACGCTGATGAGCGAGTCGCTGCGCAACGACGGTCGCATCTGGGTGCCGAAGCGGCAGGGTGACACCCGGCCGCCGGCGGAGATCCCGGAAGACGAGCGCGACTACTACCTGGAACGCCAGTACCCGAGCTTCGGCAACCTCGTGCCGCGCGACATCGCCTCGCGGGCGGCGAAGAACGTCTGCGACGCCGGGTTCGGCGTCGGGCCCGGCGGTCTCGGCGTCTACCTGGACTTCGCCGACGCAATCGCGCGTCTCGGGCGCCCGGCGATCGAAGCCCGCTACGGCAACCTCTTCGACATGTACCAGCGCATCACGGCGGAGGACCCGTACACCGCGCCGATGCGGATCTACCCGGCCATCCACTACACGATGGGTGGGCTCTGGGTGGACTACGACCTGCAGAGCACGATCCCCGGGCTGTTCGTGATCGGCGAAGCGAACTTCTCCGACCACGGCGCGAACCGGCTCGGCGCGTCGGCGCTCATGCAGGGCCTCGCCGACGGCTACTTCGTCCTGCCCGCCACGGTGAACGACTACCTCGGCTCGACCCGGCTCGACGAGGTCCGCCCCGACGCCGCCGCGCCGGTGGAAACCGAGGTGCGCGAACGGATCGAGCGGCTGCTGGCGGTCAAGGGAACGCGGTCGGTCGACTCCTTCCACCGCGAGCTCGGCGTGCTGATGTGGGACCACTGCGGGATGTCCCGCACCCGCGAAGGACTGCGCAAGGCCCTGGACCGCGTGCCGGAGCTGCGCGCCGAGTTCTGGCGCGACGTCCGGATCCCCGGCAGCGGCGCGGAACTCAACCAGGAGCTGGAAAAGGCGAACCGGGTGGCCGACTTCCTCGAGCTGGCCGAACTCCTGCTCGTCGACGCGCTCGCCCGTGAGGAGTCCTGCGGCGGCCACTTCCGCGAAGAACACCAGACCCCGGACGGCGAAGCCCGGCGCGACGACGAGAACTTCGCCTACGTCGCCGCGTGGGAGTACGGCGAGAAACCCGTGCTGCACCGCGAGGAACTCGTCTTCGAACACGTCCACCCGACCCAGCGGAGCTACACGTGAAACTCACCGTCCGCATCTGGCGCCAGGCCGGCCAGGCAACCGAAGGCAGGCTGGTCTCCTACCCGGTCGACGGGATCAGCCCGGACATGTCCTTCCTCGAAATGCTGGACGTGCTCAACCAGGAACTGATCGCTGCCGGCGAGGAACCCGTCGCGTTCGACCACGACTGCCGCGAAGGCATCTGCGGCTCCTGCGGCGTCGTGATCAACGGGCAGGCCCACGGGCCCGAGCGCACGACGTCGTGCCAGCTGCACATGCGCTCGTTCGACGACGGCGAGGTGATCGACGTCGAACCCTGGCGCGCCAAGGGTTTCCCGGTGATCAAGGACCTGGTCGTAGACCGCTCGGCGCTCGACCGGATCGTCCAGGCCGGCGGTTACGTCAGCGCGCCCACCGGCAGCGCCCCGGACGCCCACGCGACGCCGGTGCCCAAGCCGGACGCTGACCTCGCGTTCGACAACGCGACCTGCATCGGCTGCGGCGCCTGCGTGGCGGCCTGCCCCAACGGCTCGGCCACCCTCTTCACTGCGGCCAAGGTGACCCACCTCTCGCTGCTGCCGCAAGGACAACCGGAACGCGCCCAGCGCGTGCTGGACATGGTCGACGCGATGGACGCGGAGGGCTTCGGCGGCTGCACGAACACGGGGGAGTGCGTGGCGTCGTGCCCGAAGGGGATCCCGTTCGCGAGCATCTCGGCCCTCAACCGCGAGTTCCGGAAGGCGAGCCGAGCCGGGCGCCGATGATCCCGGCCGCGGCCGCCATGCCCGCGGCGTTCGGGTGGTACGGGTACGCCGGCGAGGCCGGCACCGCGCCTTCCAGCCAGCGCACGGCCGGTTCGGCGCAGAGGCCGTGCTGGGCGCTCGACCCGCGGATGTCCACATAGGACGCGCCGTGCCGCCGGGACTGGTCGGCGAGCATGGTCATCAGGCGGTCGAACGTCGCCTGGATGAAGTCGGCGTCGGCGGCGGTGTACGGGTCGGCGGGGTAGCAGCCGCCCGGGCGCCAGTACGTCAGGTAGCCGGTCACGACGACGTGTGCCGCGGGAGAGCGGCGGTGGATCTCCGCCAAGGCGGTTGCGATCTTGGTTGCGGTCGCGGCGATCCGCGCGGGGAACACCGTGCCGTACTGCTCTTCGCACGACGGCCCGTCCGGGCTCGCGCACGTCACGAACGCCGAGCCGAGCGCGATGTCGTTGGCGCCGATCGCCAGCGTCACCAGTCCGGTGTCGCGCCGCAGCGCGGCGAACTGCGGCGCGACCACCCCCGCCTGCCGCCCGGTGAGATCGGCGGTGGTCGCGCCGGAACAGGTGACGTCGGTGAGCGCCGCGCCCAGCCGTACTGCCAACACGTGCGGCCAGTCGTGATCGGAACGCAGGCACGTCGCGTCGATCTGGGCCGGGATCCCCGGCCCGGCGGCCGAAGAGTCGCCGAGCGCCACGTACCGCAGCGGCCCGGCGGCTGCGGCCGGGGCGGCGAGCAGCCCGGCCAGCAGCGTCACCACCAGCGCGATCCTCATTGGACCGGCAGTTCCGCGCTCGGCACCGGCGCCAGGTCCTTGCGCGCGTCACGGCGGATCGCGGCCGCCAGCACGGGGACCAGCGCGACCGCGACCACGGCCGCCGCGGCGAAGACGTAGTACGGCGCGACCAGGCTGTCCGTGCTGCTTTCGACCAGGCCGTAGACGTACGGGCCGATGAAGCCGCCGGTGATGCCGAGCATGTTGATGAACGCCAGCCCGGCCGCGGCCACCAGCCCGGACAGGCGTGCCATCGCGACCGACCAGAACAGCGGGAGCGTGCCGAAGGCGAAGAAGTTCGAGATGAACAGCAGGCTGACGCTCCACACGGGATCGCGCGAGACGAGGAAGCCCAGCAGTACCAGGAGAACCGCGCTCGCGCAGATACCGATGAGCGCGACCTCGTGGCCGTGGCGGCGTTTGAACCACGGGAAGAACAGCACGCCGGCCAGCGCCGAGATGCCGCCGCTGCCCGCCACCAGCCCGATCAGGAACGGGCTGTCCAGGCCCAATGACTGGATGTAGGCCGGGAAGTTGAAGCCGATGCCGCCGCCGATCGACTGGTTGATCAGGTAGATGGCGCCGAGCAGCAGCACGGTCGGGCGGCCGAACGCGAGGCGCAGACTGCCGCGGAGCTTGGTCGGCGACCCCGGGGTCTGGCCGACGGCGCGTTCGGTCAGCACGGCGGCTTCGTCCGGCGTCAGCCACTTCGCGTCGGCGGGACGGCTGGGCAGCGCGAACCAGACGACCGCGCCGATGAGGACGGTGACCAGGCCTTCCACCAGGAACATCCACTGCCAGCCACGCAGGCCGGCGACGCCGTGCAGCTCCATCAGCGCGCCGCCGACGGGGGAGCCGATGATGACGGCGATGCAGGGCGCGGTGTAGATCAGCCCGACGACCGTCACCCGGTGCTTCTGCGAGAACCACTGCGTGACCAGGTACATCATCGCCGGGAACAGGCCCGCCTCCGCGGCGCCGAGCAGCAGGCGCAGGAGGTAGAAGGACAGGTCGTCCGCCACGAACATCATCGCGGCCGACACCGCGCCCCAGCTGACGGCGATGCGTGTGATCCACACGCGGGCGCCGACGCGGTAGAGGACCAGGTTGCTCGGCACTTCGAGCAGCGCGTAGCTCACGAAGAACAGGCCGGCGCCGAGCCCGTACGCGGCCGCGCTGATGCCGACGTCGGCCGCGAGCGCCGTCTTGGCGAGTGCGACGTTCGTCCGGTCCACGTACGACATGAAGTAGGCGATGCCGAGCACCGGCAGCAACCGGGTGACAGCCTTCTTGGTGGCGAGTTCGTGCAGGAGGTCTCGTGCGTTCGTCATCGGACGCCCTTCAGTGCGATACCGCGTCTGACCTGCAATACTACTGAGTATCACGGTAAGGTTGGCGCGTGTCGCCGTCAAGGGCCGCCCGGCGGCCGTGAGACGATGACCCGGTCGCAGGCGAGGAGGACGAACAGTGAGCGCGAGCCCGGACCTCGAGCTCGGCGCGCGGCGGAGGATCCTCGACGCCGCGGCCGAGGCGTTCATGGCGCACGGGTTCGCCAACGCCACGATCGACGACATCGCGCGTGAAGTGGGTGCCACCAAAGGCCTGGTGTACTACCACTTCCGCTCGAAGTTCGACATCTTCCTCGCGGTGTACGAGGAAGCCATGGGCCGCGTCCGCGACCGCGTCGAGCACCACGCGGCCGGGCCCGGCACGGGCCGCGACCGGCTCGTCGCGATGGCGGTGGCGCACGCGGTGAACCTGATGGAGGACCTGGCCTACCACCACGTCGTGCACCAGGCCGTGCGCGGGCAGGTCGCGACCGCGCTCAAGCCGCGTCAGCGTGACACGCTGCTGGAGCTGAACGGGCTGCGCGGGGCTTACGAGCAGTTGTTCCGCGGCGTGGTGGCTGATGGCATCGCCGATGGTTCGCTGCGGGAGGTTGACGCGGCGCTGGCGACTCGGACGTTGCTCAGCAATCTCAATGCGATCGACACGTGGTACCACCGGATCCCGGGGCAGGAGCCGGCCGAGTTGCGTGAGCTGGCCGAGCGGATCGTGGACCTGCTGATCGGCGGCCTCGCCGGCTCCTGACCGCCCCTGGACGTAGTGAATGACTCATTCATGTCGCCGGACGACATGAATGAGTCATTCACTACGTCTCGGGCGCGGACCATGCAGCACCTGTCCATTGACTGAGCCGGTGCGCCTGGCTACCGTGTGTCTGCGCACCGGTCTGGGAGCGCTCTCAGGAGTACGCGGCAGTACTCGTGGGACGGGCCGGTCGATCGAGCACGTCCGGAGCACCCGAACCCCCGAAAGTGTCCGACCATGAAACTTTCCGCACTTCGCGCCGCGCTCGCGGCGACTGCCTCGGTGGCCGCGGTGGGCGCCACACTGCTCACCGCGAGTCCCGCCGGGGCGGCGACCACGCTTGGCGCCTCAGCCGCGCAAAGCGGGCGGTACTTCGGTGCCGCCGTCGCCGCCGCCAAGCTCTCCGACAGCACCTACGTGTCCATTTTGGACCGCGAGTTCAGCATGGTGACGCCGGAGAACGAGATGAAGATGGACGCCACGGAGCCGTCCCAGGGTCAGTTCAACTACACCAACGCCGACCGGATCGTCAACCACGCGCTCGGCGCGGGCATGCGCATGCGCGGGCACACCCTCGCCTGGTACCAGCAGCAACCCGGCTGGATGCAGAGCATGGAGGGCAGCGCGCTGCGGCAGGCGCTGATCAACCACATCACGCAGGTCGCCGGCCACTACAGCGGCAAGATCTACGCCTGGGACGTGGTGAACGAGGCCTTCGCCGACGGCGGGTCCGGCGGTCGCCGCGACTCCAACCTGCAGCGGACCGGCAACGACTGGATCGAGGTCGCCTTCCGGACCGCCCGTGCCGCCGATCCCGTCGCCAAACTCTGCTACAACGACTACAACATCGAGGACTGGTCGGCCGCCAAGACCCAGGGCGTCTACCGGATGGTGCAGGACTTCAAGTCCCGCGGCGTCCCGATCGACTGCGTCGGCTTCCAGTCCCACTTCGGCAGCGGCGGCCCGCCGAGCAGCTTCCAGACGACGCTCACCAACTTCGCCGCGCTCGGCGTGGACGTGCAGTTGACCGAACTGGACATCGCGCAGGCGTCGTCGAGCGCGTACGCCGCCACCACGCGCGCGTGCGTGAACGTGCCGCGGTGCACCGGGATCACGACGTGGGGCATCCGCGACACCGATTCCTGGCGCTCGGGTGAGAACCCGCTGCTGTTCGACGGGAACGGGAACAAGAAGGCCGCCTACAACGGCGTGCTGGACGCGCTCAACGCGGCACCGGGCACGCCGACCACCACCCCGACGACCCCCACCACACCCACGACCACCCCGACGACCACGACGAGCGCGCCGCCGCCGGGTACGTGTTCCGCCTCGGTTTCGCTGAACGCGTGGAACGGCGGGTTCGTGGCGACGGTCCGGGTCACCGCCGGCTCGGCGGACCTCAACGCCTGGACGGTGACGCTGACCCTGCCGTCCGGGGCCGCGGTGACCAATTCCTGGAACGTCCAGCGCAGCGGTGACCAGTGGTCGAACGTGAGCTACAACGGTCACGTCGCGGCCGGTCAGTACACGGAGTTCGGCTTCCAGGCCAGCGGGTCCGGAACGCCGGCGGTGGCCGGCTGCGGCTGAGCCACCCGGTGGGTCGGGTCTGCCGCCCGGGAGGGGTCGGCAGACCCGATCCGCTAGTTCACCGAGGCCGAGAAGGAGTTGACGGCGAGGCCGACGCCGCCGCTCCACGGCTCGAACCCGGCCTGGATGCTGGTCAGGTACCAGGAGCGGTCCACGCGGGTGCGGTTGTCGACGTCGTTGACGAAGTCCATGACGTTGAACGACCAGCCCGAAATCGTGGACTGGGCCACGTAGGACAGCACGTCGTTGCCGCCGTTGTTGCCCTGCCAGACGTCCCAGCCGCGCCCGCCGATGCTGGTGGTGCCGACCTTGCCGCCGACGGGCTGCACGTTCCCGGTGTGGTTGAACCAGATCATCAGCTCCATCTGGTTGACCCCGTTGGTCTTCGCGGTCGGGTCCATCCAGATGTCGTAGGAGGCGTCGAAGACCGACCCGCCGACGTAGGTGTAGGAGATGGACGACGGCGCGCTGCCGATCCGGCTGAGCTGCCGGGGCAGGTTCGTGCCGGGGGAGCAGTTGCCGTAGTGGCACCCGGCGTAGACGGCCGGGTAGGACAGCGGCGCGCCGCCGCTGGTGGACCCCTGCTGGGTCTGGATCCGGAACCCGCTGCCGGTGACGTTGATGCACTGGGTCGCGCTGCTGCCCCAGCGGTTGTTCATGACGACGTACCGGCCGCCGATCGTCGTCGAGCCGTACTGGTCGCAGATCAGCGTGTCCGCGTGCGCGGCCGGCGCGCCGGCGAGCGGGGCCACCAGTCCGGCCGCGGTCAGCAGGACCGCGGAAAGGGCGTGCCTGAGTTTCATCCTGGAGTCTCCACTTCGTCGTGGTAGCGCTCCTGGGAGCGCTCTCAGCATGAATCGATCCGATGAAACCACAGCGGAACCGCGAGGCAAAGGGGGCGACCGTGATCAATTTACGAAATGCGGCTGTCGCCGTCGGTCGCCGGGTGATTGCCAACGGTGTGCCGCGCTGGTTACAGTCCTCCGACTGGGAGCGCTCCCAAACTCGACGACGAGGAGAGGGCGAATGCGGGCGAGGAAGACCCTGGCCATATTGGCCGCCGCGGTGCTGGGGCTGACGGCGGGCGCCGTGCCCGCGGCCGCCGCGGACTACGAGCGGCTGCTCAACGGCACCTTCGACAGTGGCAGCGCCGATCCCTGGTGGGCCGGCTCGGGAACCACCGCCCGGGTCACCGACGGGGAGTTCTGCACCTCCGTCACCGGGGGCACGGCCAACGGCTACGACGCGCTGTCCGGCCAGAACGGCGTGCCCTTCGAAGCCGGGCAGCCGTACACGCTGACGTTCGACGCGCACGCGACGACCAGCCAGCAGATCTCCGCCGTCGCCGGGGAAGCCGTTTCGCCGTACCGGCAGATCTCGCGCACCGACCTGACGGTCACGCCGGTCAAGCAGCACTTCACCGTCACCTTCACGTCCACTCTGGACTTCCCGAACGCCGGGAACGGGCAGCTGGCGTTCTGGTTCGGCGGCCAGGCCGCGGACAACACCGTCTGCCTGGACAACATCTCCCTCGTCGGCGGCGTCATCCCGCCCGGCGGCCTCCCGCCGACCAGCGGCATCCGGGTGAACCAGGAGAGCTACGTGCCCGGCCTGCCCAAGCGGGCCACCGTGATCAGCGACTCGACCACGCCGCTGACGTGGACGCTGAAGAACTCGGCGGGCGCCGCCGTCGCCACCGGCCAGACCCGCCCTCGCGGCGCGGACGCCGCGTCCGGCGAAAAGGTGCACGAGATCGACTTCTCCACCTACGAAACCCAGGGCACCGGCTACACCCTGAGCGTCGGCGCGGAAACCAGCTTCCCGTTCGCCATCGCCGCGGACGGGCTGAAGCGGCTGCGCTACGACTCGCTTTCGTTCTTCTACCACCAGCGCAGCGGGATCGCGATCGACGCCCAGTACGTCGGGGCGTCCTACGCGCGGCCCGCGGGACACGTCAACGTGGCGCCGAACCAGGGCGACGACCACGTGCCCTGCCGCGCGGACCTGAACTGCGGCTACACCCTCGACGTCCGCGGCGGCTGGTACGACGCGGGCGACCACGGCAAGTACGTCGTCAACGGCGGGATCGCCGCGTGGCAGCTGCTCGACGAGTACGAGCGGGCGTCGCGCGTGGGCGACGCGAGCGCGCTGGGCGACGGCAAGCTCGCCATCCCGGAGCGCGCCAACGGCGTGCCGGACATCCTGGACGAAGCCCGCTGGGAAGTCGACTTCCTGCTTTCGATGCAGGTGCCGGACGGTGCCCCGGACGCGGGCATGGTGCACCACAAGATCCACGACGCGCAGTGGACGGCCCTGCCGACGCGGCCCGACCAGGACAGCCAGCCGCGCCGGCTCTCCGCGCCGAGCACGGCCGCCACGCTGAACATGGCGGCGGTCGCCGCGCAGGCGTCCCGCCTGTGGCGGACGATCGACCCGACGTACTCGGCGAAGCTGCTCGCCGCGGCCGAAAAAGCCTACGCGGCAGCGAAAGCCAACCCGGCCAAGCTCGCCGACCCGAACGACGGCACCGGCGGCGGGACCTACAGCGACAACACCGTGACCGACGAGTTCTACTGGGCGGCCGCGGAACTGTTCGCCACCACGGGGAAGAGCGCGTACCGCGGCGACGTCACCGGGTCCGCGCTCTACCGCGGCGCCAGTTTCACGACGCACGGCTTCGACTGGGCCTCGACGGGCGCGCTCGGCGACATCACCCTCGCCCTGGTGCCCACCGACCTGCCCGCGGCGGACGTCTCGGCGATCAAGACGGCGATCACCACGACCGCCGACAGCCACCTCGCGCAGATCGCCACCATGGGCTACCCGGCGCCGTACCGCACCGCCGACGGCACGTACGAGTGGGGCTCCAACGGCCTGGTCGCGAACAACGGCGTCGTGCTCGCGCTGGCGTACGACTTCACCAAGCAGGACAAGTACCGCGACGGCGCGTTCGCGGCGATGGACTACCTGCTGGGCCGCAACCCGGCGAACTACTCGTACGTCTCCGGGCACGGCGACCAGCCGGTGCAGAACGTCCACCACCGGTTCTGGGCGCACGAGCTGGACGCGTCGCTGCCGACCGCCCCGCCCGGCGCGCTGTCCGGCGGGCCGAACAGCGGCCTGCAGGACCCGACGGCGGCCCGCCTGCTCGCCGGCTGCGCGC
>NZ_JAAGNB010001266.1:0-8184 GCF_010550475.1 Amycolatopsis sp. SID8362 | reverse complement strand
CCAAGCTCGACCTCCCCGCCGAAAACAACCCGGAGCTGTGATGACGCTGCGGCACAAGTTCGTCGAAGGCGCGCCCGACGCGCCCGTGCTCCTGCTGCTGCACGGCACCGGCGGCGGCCCGGACGACCTGCTCGGCCTGGCGCGCGAGCTCAGCCCGGACTCCGCCGTGCTGGCCCCGGCCGGCCCGGTGTCGGAGCACGGCGCCGCGCGCTGGTTCCGGCGGCTGGCCGAGGGCGTGTTCGACCACGAAGACGTCGTCAAGCGCGCGAACGAACTCGCCGACTTCGTGCTCGAAGCCGGTGAGGAGTACGGGTTCGGTGGCCGTCGCCTGGTCGCGGTCGGCTTTTCGAACGGCGCCAACATCGCGGCCGCCCTCGTGTTGCTGCGGCCCGACGTCGTGCGCGAAGCCGCGCTGTTCGCTTCGATGTCACCGGTGCCGGAGCCGCCGGAGCACGACCTCAGCGGCTCGCGCGTCTTCCTGGCCAACGGCGAAAACGACCCGATGGCGCCGCTGGCGTCGACCGGGGAACTGATCCGGTTGCTGCGCGAGCGCGGTGCCGACGTCGTCACCCAGCGCCATCCCGGTGGGCACCAGATCACTGTGGACGGTGTCCGCGCCGCGGCCGAGTGGATCAAGAACTAGCGTTTGTACGGAGCGTATACCGGGCGGCCCTACGATCGGGCGATGACTAACGAGGCACTACAGCGTGCCGGCAAACTGCTGGACGCGGTCATCCTGGCCGACGGGCACAACGACCTGCCGTGGGAGCTGCGGCAGCACGGCGGCCCGAACCCGGTCGAGGCGGCCGCGTCGCTGGACCTGACCGTCCGGCAGCCGGCCCTGCACACCGACTTCCCGAAGCTCGCCGACGGGAAGCTCGGCATGCAGTTCTGGTCCGTCTACGTGCCGTGTGAGTTCGAAGGCCACAGCGCCGTGACCGCCGTCCTCGAACAGATCGAGGTCGTCCACCAGCTCGCCGAGCGCTACCCCGACCGGCTCCGGCTGGTCGACACCGCCGACGAAGCCGAGGCCGCGTTCGCCGACGGCCGGATCGCGTCGCTGCTCGGCGCCGAGGGCGGGCACAGCATCGCCGAGTCGCTCGGCGTGCTGCGGATCCTGCGCCGCCTCGGCGTCCGCTACATGACGCTGACGCACAACTTCAACACCACGTGGGCCGACTCGGGCACCGACGAGCCGGCCCACGGCGGGCTCACCGAGTTCGGCCGCGACGTCGTGCGCGAGATGAACAAGATCGGGATGATGGTCGACCTCTCCCACGTCGCGCCGTCGACGATGCGGGCGGCGATGGAGGTCAGCTCGGTCCCGGTGATCTTCAGCCACTCCTCGTGCATCGCCGTCAACGACCACCCGCGCAACATCCCCGACGACGTCCTGGCGAAGCTGCCCGGCAACGGCGGCGTCGCGATGGTCACCTTCGTGCCGGCGTTCATCTCGCCGAAGGTCGCCGCGTGGGACCAGGAGCTGAAGGCCGCCATGGAAGCCGCGGGCCGGGAGTACCGGAACCTCGCCCAGCGCGGGGAGTTCGTGAAGGAGTGGGACGGCCCGGTCAAGCCGAAGGCCACGGTCGACGACGTCGTCGCGCACGTCGAGCACGCCCGCGAGGTGGCCGGCGTCGACCACATCGGCCTCGGCGGCGACTACGACGGCGTCGGCACGCTGCCGGAAGGGCTGGAGGACACCTCCAAGTACCCGGTGTTGTTCGCCGCGCTGCTCGAGCGCGGGTGGAGTGAGGAAGACTGCGCGAAGCTGGCCGGGAAGAACACGCTCCGCGTCCTCCGGGAGGTCGACGGCTTCGCCCGTTAGGGGGTTTGAGGCGGCGCTCCCCGCGTGCCGGACGGACACTGGGCACATGACGCACGCGCGCGGGGGCGCGGCCGACCGCCCCACCGGACCTGCCCACCACGACCACCCCGGCACCGACGCGCCGGGCCGGCACCAGCTCGACGAAAACGACGTGCCCGAAGGCGCCCTCGAGCCCGCCGAGCTGCGGGCCGGCGACGTCCGGCCGGGCGCCGAGGAGGCCACGCCGGTGCGTCCGGCGCCGGCCAGGCCCGCGCCCGGGAAGATCAAGCGGACCCGGATCAGCGGCACCTGGGTCGCGGTGATCGCCGGCCTGGTCGTGCTGGTCCTGCTGCTGATCTTCATCCTGCAGAACCTGGACTCGGTGACCGTGCACTTCTTCGGCGGCGAGGGCAGCCTGCCGCTGGCCATCGCGATGCTGTTCTCGGCCATCGGCGGCGCGGCGCTGGTCGCGCTGATCGGCGGGGCCCGGATCCTGCAGCTCCGCAAGCAGGCCCGCCGCCGCTGAACGCGTCACTTTCGTAGGGAAAGTGATCCGGAGTCCGCACTCCACGTCACTTTCCCTACGAAAGTGACGTCAGACGATGATCGAGGTCATGGTCAGCATTACCTCGCAAACGTTTTCGTCGCCGGTCGTGCGGACTCGGGTGACGTCGGCGGTGTTGCGGGTGCAGAGCCGCCAGAACGTGTCCAGGTCCGTCGTCACCGTCGCCAGCGGGGTGCGTGACGGCGGCGCGCCGCGGTCCAGGACCCAGCCGTCGCGCTCGCGGCGGGCGTACCACTTGCCGGCCCCGGTGACGGTGTAGCCGACCTGCTTGCCGACGCGCGCCTCGACGTCACGCAGGGTGTGCGGCAGCGCGCGGACGAACGTGTCGGCGATCGGCTCGGCGTACTCCGCCTCCAGCGGCGTGTGCTCCAGCGCTTCGCGCAGCTGCACGTGGTGAACCCAGAACTCCGAGTAGTCCCGGGCCGCGTCCAGCCAGCGCGGCGCGGGCTCGTCGCCGGCCCAGCTCACCGGGTCGCCGACGGCGTCGAGGTCCAGCTTCGCCCAGTACTCGGTCGTCTGGCCCATGAACTCGTACATCATCGTGAGCAGGACGTCCGTCGAGAGCCGGCGGCAGGCGACGACCCACTCCTCGTTGATCCGGTCGATGAAGCGGGGGAACGGCTCACCCGGACGGGGGGCTTCCGAGGTGTGCCCGTCGCGGCTTCGGGACAGCCGGCCGACCTTGTCGCCCAGCAGGTGGGCGGCGATGTCCTGGACCGTCCAGCCAGCGCACATCGTCGGCCGCGTCCAGTCTTCCTCGGTCAACGCGCCGAGCAGGGTCATCAGCGCCTGCTCTTCCTTCGAGAAGTACGGGAGGACGTCGATCGGCGGACCCCAGCGCGTCGGACTCATGTGGGCATCCAAACACCTCCATTCGGCCTACCCACAGGTAGCATCACCGCGTACGCAGAGGGGAGTGGGCTCGTGAACGCAGAGCGACCGAACGGCCGGGGTACCGGTGACGAGGTGGCCGACCTGGCCCGCCGCGCCGGTCAGCTGGCCGGCTGGGCCGCGCGCACGGGGTTCGCGCTCGGGCGCAAGCTCCCCGGCGTCGAGACCGCCGAACGCGGGGTCCGGCAGGTGGAGCGGCAGCTGCTGACCGAACTGCGCCGCCGGCTCGACGAGGTCGACGACCCGTACCACGCGGCGCTGACCGCGGCGTCGGCGATGAACCGGTCCTCGGTGCCCGGGACGGTCGAAGCCACCGTGACGATCGTGCCCGCGCGCGACAACGCCCTCGAGCCGCTGCGCGCCGCGATGGCCGAGCTGCTCAACCACTCCATCGGCTTCGGCCGCGACCGCGCCCGCGAATACTTCTACGCGATCATCCTGCGCCAGCTGACCCCGGACGAGGCCCGCATCCTCTCCGCGCTGTCGGACGGCTCGCCGTTCCCCGCGGTCGACGTCGTCGAGCGGACCGGCCTCGGCGGCACGGGCCGGGTCGCGCTGCGCAACGCGTCGACGGTCGGCAAGGCGGCCGGCGTGTCGCTGCCCGACCAGGTTCCCGGCTACGTGACGCGGCTGATCGGGCTGGGCCTGGTCGACCTCGACGAAGAGGTGCCGTCGCTGGAGACGCAGTACGAGATCCTGCTGACCGACGAGACCGTGCGCGACGCGGAGAAGCACGTCAAGCGCGCGAAGTACGTCCGGCGGACGATCCACATCTCGCGCCTGGGCGCGCAGTTCTGGCAAGCCTGCGACCCGAGCCTCGGCTGACCGGATGGGGTCGTTCCTCGCCGGCATCGTCGCCGACTTCGCGCAGCACTGGCCCCTCTACGTCTCGATCCCCGTCGTCGCCGCGCTGATCGGCTACGGCACCAAGCTCGTCGCCATCCGGATGATGTTCCAGCCGGTGGAGTTCATCGGCGTCAAGCCGTTTCTCGGCTGGCAGGGCATCGTGCCCAAGCGCGCCGCGCGGATGGCGAGCATCGCCTGCGACACGATGACCGAGCAGCTGATCAAGCCGGCCGAGGTCGTCGCGCGGCTGGACGCGTCCCGCATCGCCCAGGAGATCGAGAAACCGCTGCTGGCCGGCGTCGAGGACATCGTCCGCGAGGTGGCGGGGCACTACCAGCCGGGCCTGTGGGAGTCGCTCCCGGTCCGCGTGCAGCGCCTGGTGATCGAGCGCGTCCAGCACGAGTCGCCGCGGATGGTCGCGGCCGTGCTCGACCTGATCAAGTCCGATGTGGACAACGTGTTCGACCTCAAGGGCATGGTCGTCACCAGCCTGGTCAAGGACAAGCGCCTGCTCAACCGGATCTTCCAGGAGGCGGGCGCGAAGGAGTTCAAGTTCATCGCCCGCTCGGGCCTGGTCTTCGGCGGCGCGATCGGCGTCATCCAGATGGTGGCGTGGGTGCTGTTCAAGTTCCCGCCGATCATGCCGATCTTCGGCTTGTTCACCGGCTGGTTCACCGACTGGCTCGCGCTGCGGATGATCTTCTACCCGATCGAGCCCCGCCGGTACTTCGGCGTCCAGTGGCAGGGCCTGTTCCTGAAACGGCGCGCGGAGGTCGCGGAGGCCTACGGATCGCTGATCGCGAAGGAGATCATCACCCCGCACAACGTCATCGAGGCCATCCTGCACGGCCCGCTGTCGGACCGCGTGCTGGCGCTGATCCAGCGCCAGCTGGACCGGGAGCTCGGGAGCGTCGCGAAGCCGGTGCTGGTGTTCGCGGTGGGTTCGCGCAAGTACCAGGACATGAAGCTGGCGATCGCGTCGCAGATCATGTCCCGGCTGCCGGAGACGATGCGCTACATCGAGGACTACGCGACCGACGCGATGGACATCCGGAACGTGCTGGTTTCGAAGATGAAGCAGCTGTCCCCCAAGGAGTTCGAGCGCTTGCTGCGGCCGGCGTTCGAGCAGGACGAGTGGATCCTGATCGCGACGGGCGCGGTGCTGGGGTTCGCGGTCGGTGAGGCGCAGGTCCTGGTGCTGGAGCACCTGGCGGCTTAGCCGACGTCGTACGCCTCCCGCGCCGCGGCGACCTTGGCCCGGTGCTTCGCCGCCCAGGCCGACAACGCGTGCAACGGCTCGTCCAGCTCCGCCGCGTGCGGTGTCATCGTGTACTCCACCCGCGGCGGAACCTCCGGGTACACCTTCCGCGTCACCAGCCCGTTGCGCTCCAGGCCGCGCAGCGTCAGCGACAGCATCCGGCGGGAGACGCCGTCCAGCGCGCGCTCCAGTTCGCTGAAGCGCCGGGCGCCGTCGCCCAGCTGGACCAGGACGCGGATCGCCCACTTGTCGCCCACCAGGTCCAGGACCTCGCGCAGGGAACACATCTCCGCCGGAAGAACTTCGCCGTTGTCCACCGCTGTGACCTCATTCGTAACAGGAGTGTGCCGTCGTACCAGGAAAGTGCCGTCTTCCAGCGGGAACGCCGGCGGTCCACGATCGATTCCGGCAAGCACCGGAAAGGAACCTGGAATGACGAAGACAGTGCGGTTCGCCGTCGAAGGCGGGCCGGAAGTGCTGGAGCTCGTGGACGTCGAGCTCGGCGACCCCGGGGCCGGGGAACTGCGGCTGCGGGTGGAGGCGATCGGGCTCAACCGGGCCGAGGCGATGTTCCGCTCCGGCACCTACTTCGAGCGCCCGGACGCGTTTCCCGCGAAGCTCGGGTACTCCGCGTCCGGGATCGTGGAAGCCGTCGGCGAAGGGGTCACCGGGTTCGCGGCCGGCGACGCCGTCAGCACCGTCGCGGGCTTCTCGATGCGGGACTACGGCGTCTACGGCGAGGCGGCCATCGTGCCGGCGTCCGCCGTCCTGCGCCGTCCCGAAGGGCTCGACGCCACCGAAGCCGTCGCGTTGTGGGGGCCCTTCCTCACCGCGTACGGCGCGATCGTCGAAGAAGGGAAAGTCCGGCCTGGGGACCACGTGCTGATCACCGCCGCCTCCAGCAGCGTGGGGCTGGCGACCATCGACGTCGTCAACCACATCGGCGCCATCCCCATCGCCGCCACGCGCACCGCCGCGAAGAAGCAGCGGCTCCTCGACGCCGGTGCCGCGCACGTGATCGTCACCGGCGACGAGGACATCACCGGGCGCACGCTCGAAATCACCGGGCAGCGGGGCGCGGAGTTCGTCTTCGACGCCGTCGCCGGGGACGGCGTGCGCAAGCTCGCCGCCGCCACCGCGAAAGGCGGGACGCTCGTCGTCTACGGCGCGCTCGACACGAAGGAAACGCCGTTCCCGCTGTGGTTCGTGCCCACCATGCGGCTGTTCAACGCCTTCGACCTGACCCTGGACCCCGAACGGCTCGCCCGCGCCGGGCACTTCGTCCGTGCCGGTGTCCGGGCCGGAACATTCCGGCCGCGCGTGGACCGCGTCTTCGACCTCGACGACGTCGCCGCGGCGCACCGGTACCTCGAGGCGAACGGGCAGTTCGGGAAAGTGGTGGTCGGCGTGGGCGGCTGAGCGGGCGAGCAAGTCCACCCGAACGGCCGTACACCTGGACGTATCCCGGCGCTTACCTTGCGCCTCTACTGTGCGTCACGACTACGACCGGGCGGGGGAGCCCATGACTGCCGAACCTTGGCCGCAGGAGATCCGGCTGGCGGTGACCATGGTCGGGGGTGCCAGCCTCGCGATCTGGATGGGCGGGGTCGCCACCGAGACGTCGAGGCTGCTGCGGGAATCGCATGGGACCGCCGAGCCCGGGCGCTACCGCAAGCTGCTCGACGTCCTGCGCGCCACCGTTTCGCTCGACGTCCTGACCGGGACCAGCGCCGGCGGGATCAACGCCGCCTGCCTCGGGCTCGCGGAAGCCTTCGGGTCCTCGCCGGGGGTGCTGCGCGACACCTGGATCACCACCGGCTCGCTGGAGAACCTGATCCGGGACGCGCGCGAACAGGCGCCGCGGTCGGTGCTCGACGGGGACCGCGTGCTGCTCGACGACCTCGAAAAGGTGCTGTGCGAGATCACGGCGAAGGGCACGCGGCCCGTCGAGGAACCCGACGTCACCGTGTTGCTCACCGGCACCATGATCGACGGCGAGACCACCCGGTTCGACGACGCGCTCGGGAACCTGGTGCGGGACACCGAACACCGGATGCTGTTCCGGTTCTGCGGTCCACTGTGGACGAACGGCGTGGAGGCGCCGCTCGCGCTGGCGGCCCGCTCCACCGCGTCGTTCCCCGGTGCGTTCGAGCTGTCCCGGATGCCGATCGGCACCGGCGGCACCGACCGCCTCCACCCCGACATGACGGCCTACACCGAGCTGACCCGCTCGCACTGGCTGACCGACGGCGGGGTGCTGCTGAACAAGCCGTTGCGGCCGGCGCTGCGCGAGATCTTCGAACGCCCGTCGCACGCGGACGTCCGGCGGCTGTTGCTCTACGTCGTGCCGACCGGGGAGAAGGTCGCCGACGCCGTCGAGTGCGACGCGGCGAACCCGCCGCTGTTGTCGAACGCGATGGCGAAGGTCGTCAACACCGTGATGAGCCAGTCGATCAGCGCCGAGCTGGACGAGCTGACCCGCCACAACGACGCCGTGCTGCGCGCCAGGGACACCCGGGTTTCCTTGGCCGCGCTGGGGTTGCGCGGCGGGCCCGAGAGCCTGGTCGACCAGCGGATCGCCACCGCGTACCTCGAGCGGCGGACCGCCGAGGACGCCGCCGAGCTGGTCCGGGTCGCCGCGCGGCGGTACGCGCTGTCCGAAGCGGACACCCCGGACCGGGAGTGGGCGTCCGGGATGTCGCGGCAGCTGCGCGCGATCGCCGTCACCGGGCTGAGCGCCGGTGTGCCGGCTGGGCCGCCCGCCGGGAGCCTCGCGGTCGCCGACCTGGTCGGCTACCGGACGACCGCGCTCGACGACGC
>NZ_JAAGNB010001213.1:0-16767 GCF_010550475.1 Amycolatopsis sp. SID8362 | reverse complement strand
CGCTGGCCGTGCCCGCCGCCCCGGTCGGCGGCCCGCGGCTGGCCGAGTGCGGCCTGATCACCCCGGACGGCGCGCTCAACCCGCCGGACGGCAACACCGCGGCGTCCTGGGTGGTGCAGGACCTCGACAGCGGCGCGGTCATCGCGGCGAAGGACCCGCACGCCCGGCAGCGGCCGGCGTCGCTGATCAAGACGCTGCTCGCGCTCGTCGTCGTCACCCAGCTGAACCCGCAGCAGGTGCTCGTCGCGACGAAGGAGGACGCCGAGCAGGAGTGCACCTGCGTCGGCCTCGCCGCCGGCGGCCAGTACACGGTCGACCAGCTGCTCCACGGCCTGCTGATGCACTCGGGCAACGACGTCGCGCACGCGCTGGCCACCGCCCTCGGCGGGGTCGACGCGACGGTGGCGAAGATGAACGCGCTGGCGGGCCGCATCGGCGCGCTGGACACGCGGGCCGCGACGCCGTCGGGGCTCGACGGGCCGGGCATGTCGACCTCGGCCTACGACCTCAGCCTGATCTTCCACTACGCGATGAAGCAGCCCGAGTTCGCGCGGGTCGTCGCGACGAAGAACTTCGAGATCCCGCCGACCGGCGGCAAGCCCGCGATCCCGATCTTCAACGACAACAAGCTGCTCGGCGTCTACCCCGGTTTCCTCGGCGGCAAGACCGGCTTCACCGACGACGCCCGCCACACCTACGTCGGCTCCGCGCAGCGCAAGGGCAAGCGGCTCGCCGTCGTCATGCTGCGCGCCGAGCAGAAGCCGACGAAGGTCGTCGACCAGGCGGCGAAGCTGCTCGACTACGGCTTCGCGCTGGAAGACGACCGCGCCGAGCCGGTCGGGCAGATCACCTACCAGGCGCCGTCGGCCGACGCGCCCGGCGGCGACCCGTCGGTGCTGACCGACGGCGGCACGAGCAACAGCGGCACGACGTCCTCGGCCGCCGCGGCCAAGGACGACCCGTTCGGCGTCACCGGCTGGATCATCACGCTGGTCGTGTTCCTGATCATCGTCGGCGGGTTCGCCGTCGGGCACCAGCGCAAGAGGGCCGCGAGCTAGCGGAACCCGGGCCCGGGTTCCGGGGTCACCCGGTCGGTCGCGATCGCGCCACCGCAGTGCCCGCAGGCGACGAACGTTTCGGCGATCTCGCCGCAGTCGTTGTGCCGCAACAGGATCGGCGGCCCCTCCGGCCCGGCGAGGTGCCGGTCGCCCCACTGCATGAGCGTGACGACGGCGCCGAAGAGGTCGCGCCCGGCCGGGGTCAGCCGGTATTCGGGCACCGGGTCGACGCGGTCGAGCACGCCCGCGTCGACGAGGGTCTTCAGCCGGGCGGACAACGTCGGGCGCGGGATCGAAAGCGTCCGCGCGAACTCGCCGTAGCGGCGCACGCCGAAGAACGCCTCCCGCAGGATGAGCAGGCTCCACCGCTCGCCGACCAGGTCGAGCGCGCGCCCGACCGAGTCCGCGGTGAACCGGTGGCCGAGGTCGGTCACAGCTGCTCCGTCCGGGCCGGGACGCCCAGCAGCAGCTTGCCCGGCAGCTCGAAGCTGGCCGGGTTCACCTGGAAGTGGGCGGTGGCGGTGTGGGCGTCGCGGAACCGGCGCTGCAGCGGCGAAGTCTCGTAGATCGCGGCGCCGCCGCCGAGGTCGTACATGCTTTCGGCGACCTTCGCGGCCGTGCGCGTGACGTGCGTGGCCGCGAGCCGGAGACCCACCTTGAGCGCGTCCGACACCGGTTCGGTGCCCTGCGCGGCCTGCCAGGCGTCGTCGATGCTGGTGTAGAACAACAGCCGCGCCGCGCGCAGCGCGGCTTCGGCCTCCGCGACGGACGCCTGGGTCTGCGCCCGCTCGGCCAGCGACCGGCTGGAGCCGAGCGGTTTCCGGGTGGCGGCCAGCTCGACGAGGTCGTCGATCGCGCCGCGCGCGTTGCCCAGCGCGGCCGCGGCGACCGACAGCGCGAAGTAGCCGAAGAGCGGGAACCGGTGCAGCGAAACGGCTTCCGGCGGCGGGCCGCCCATGACCGAGAAGACGCGGTGCTCCGGGACGAACACCGCGTCGGCAACGCAGTCGTGGCTGCCGGTGCCGCGCAAGCCGTTCGTGTGCCACGTGTCGAGCACGGTGATGTCGGCCTTGGGGAACGCCGCGACGAAGAGCTGTCCTTCGTGGACGAACCCGGCGAAAAGCCAGTCGCAGTGCGGGATCCCGCTGCAGAACGCCCACCGGCCGGACACGACGTACCCGCCCTCGACCCGCTCGCCGGTGCCACGCGGCGCCCAGACCCCGGCGGCGACGGTGCGGGGGTCGCCGAAGACCTCTTCGGCGCACTTCCGCGGCGCGTACGCCGACAACAGGCTGCTCGTCACGGCGATCGAGACGCACCAGCCGGCCGAGGCGTCGCCGCGGGCGACCGTCTCGGCGGTCTCGAGACTGACGGCGGGCGGCGCTTCGGGCCCGCCGAGGTAACCGGGGACGCCGCTGCGCAGGAGCTGGGCGCCGGTCAGCTTGGCGACGAGCTCGGCGGGCAGGGCGCGCTCCCGCTCGGTGACCGGCGCGAGCGTCTTGGCGAGCGCGGCGCACTCGCGGGCGGCGTCCAGCATGAAACCTCCGGTTCAGATTTCTTACCGGTTCAGTTTCTTTACCACCCAGCCCCCTGTCAAGGCTTGCGGCGGCCCCCGAACCACGCGAGCAGCGCGCCGGCACCGAACGCGCCCGCGACGGCCCCGAGGCCGGGCCCGCGCTGGACCGTGACGTTCTGCTCCAGCAGCACCGGCGGCGGAGGCTGGACGACCTTGTGCTGGTTCTCCCTCGCCGTCGCGGTCCACGCCGTGATGAGCAACAGGAAGCGCGAGACGAGGTTCGCGAACACGAGCAGACCGATGACCGGCCCGAACAGCGCGGCCGACGGCGACTTCGTGACGCTGGCCAGGTAGATCGACCCGACCTGCTGCAGGACGACGAACCCGACGGCGGCGACCGCGGCACCCTTGACGGCGCTGCGCAGCGCGACGCGCTCCCGCGGCAGCCGCGCGATCACCCAGAGGAAGACGAGGGTGTTGGCGAGCAGGCCGAGCACGATCGTCGCCCCGCGGAGCAGGTAGATCGCCCAGGTTTGGTGTTCGAGCCCGACGAGTTCGAGCAGGAACTGCCCGACCCCGCCCCCGACGGCGGTCAGCGCGAACGAAACGATGAGCGCGACGCCGAGGCCGACGAGCGCGACGAGGTCCTTGAGCGTCTGCTTGACGAGCGGCTGCGCCTGCTTTTCCTGGCCCCACTGCGCGGTGAGCGCGTCGCGGAGGTTCGACATCCAGCCGATGCCGGAGTAAAGGGCGATGAGCAGGCCGAAGACGCCGATCGTGCCGCCGGAGTCGAGCGCGCCCTTGACGATGCCGTTCACCAGCTCGCGCAGGCCCTCGGGGACGGCGTTGTTCACGCCGTCGGTGATCTTGGCGATGATCGTCTGGTCGTGGTTGACCACCAGCCCCACGACGGCGAACGCGACCATGAACAGCGGGAACACCGACAGCACGCTGAAGTAGGTGATCGCGGCGGCGTAGTGGTTGCCGTACCGCTCGGTGAAGGCGTCGTTGGCGCGGATCAGGTGATCCAGCCACGGGTACTTCCTGCGCAGGCGCGGCAGGAGCTTTTCCTTCTCTTCGTTCGCCACTGTAAAACGCTAACCACGCCCGGTGACTCCTGCAACGCGAGCGGTTCAGGTGAGGGAGGTGAGCAGGGCGTCGTAGCCGTCCACGACGTGCGCACCGCGGCTCGCGGCGAACGCCTCGACGGCCGCGTAGCTGCGGTCCAGCTCGGCGGCGGTCAGCGAGGTGGCCGTCTCGACTTCGGACTCGCGCGCCTCGAAGCGGCGCCGGGCCACGTCGCGGCCGGGGAGGAGCACGAACTCGCGGAACCCGGCGCCCGTTTCGCGGGCCAGCGCTTCAAGCCGTCCGGCGAACTCCGGACGGGCCAGCAGCTGGGGCACCACGACGTCGTGGCCCGCGGTCAGGTGCGCGCGGGCGGCGGCCACGGCGATGTCACGGGCCAGCAGGCCGGCCGGACCCGGTTGGGCGCGCCAGCCGCCGACCATCGCGCGGAGCCGGTCGACGTCCAGCGCCAGCGCCGGCGGGTGGTCGTCGGCGTAGCGCCGGGCGAGCGTCGACTTGCCGCTGCCCGGCGGGCCGTTGAGCAGGATCAGCTTCACCGCACCGGCGGCAGGAACCCGATCCGCTGGTACGTCTTGGCCAGCGTCTTCGACGCCACCTCGCGGGCGCGCTCGGCACCGGCGGCGAGGACCTTGTCCAGCTCCGCGACATCGTCCAAATAGGACTTGACGCGCTCCTGGATCGGCGTGACCCACTCGACGAACACCTCGCCGAGGTCCTTCTTCAGGTCGCCGTAACCCTTGCCTTCGTAGGCGGCTTCGAGGTCCGCGATCGTCCGCTCGGTCAGCGCGGAGTAGATGGACAGCAGGTTCGAGACGCCCGCCTTGTTCTCGGCGTCGAACTTGACCTCGCGGCCGGTGTCGGTGACCGCCGAGCGGATCTTCTTCGCCGAGCGCTTCGGGTCTTCGAGCAGCTCGACGAGCCCGTTCGCGGTGGACGCCGACTTGCTCATCTTGCTCGTCGGGTCCTGCAGGTCGTAGATCTTCGCGGTGTCCTTGATGATGAACGGCTCGGGCACGACGAACGTCTTGCCCAGGCGGTTGTTGAAGCGCTGCGCGAGGTCGCGCGTGAGCTCCAGGTGCTGCCGCTGGTCCTCGCCGACCGGGACGGCGTCGGCCTGGTAGAGCAGGATGTCCGCGGCCTGCAGGATCGGGTAGGTGAAGAGGCCGACGCTGGAGCGGTCGGAGCCCTGCTTGGCGGACTTGTCCTTGAACTGCGTCATCCGGCCGGCTTCGCCGAAGCCGGTCTGACACTCGAGGACCCAGCTCAGCTGCGCGTGCTCGGGCACGTGGCTCTGCACGAACAGGGCACTGCGCTGCGGGTCGATCCCGATGGCGAGCAGCTGCGCGGCCGAGACGCGGGTGCGCTGCCGCAGCACCTTCGGATCCTGCTCGACGGTGATCGCGTGCAGGTCGACCACGCAGTAGAAGGTCTCGTGCGTGTCCTGCATCCGCACCCACTGGCGCAGGGCACCGAGGTAGTTCCCGAGGTGGAACGAGTCGGCGGTGGGCTGGATCCCGGACAGGACCCGCGGACGGCGTGCGGCTGCGACGGTCTGCTCTTCGGACACGCGGAGATTCTTCCAGGCTGGATCGAAGCCCGGGCGGCGAGGGCCCTTCGGCGCTTCATCGGCCGGGCGGGCGCACGCGAGCAACCCCGACATGCTGGGCGGAAGCGGGCGGGTCGGCCCCGAGCGGACCGGACTCCGGCGGAGGGCTCATCAGCCGGGAGGACGTGCGCGAGCAGCCCGGCGTGCGGATGCCGAGCAACGCCGAAACAGCTCCGGCGTGCGGCGCAAGCAGGTCAGGCGTGCAGGCGCGGAGCGAGCAACGGGCAGCTCCGGCCCAAGCGGGTGCCGCAGCGACAACGGCGTGGGGCGCCGACTTGCTGGGCTCCGGCGGTGTCGCTCATCAGCTGAGCGGGCGCACGCGGGCAACCCCGGCATGCGGCGGCGGGTCAGGCGTGCGGGTGCTGGGTGAGGTACGGGCGGGTCGGCGTGGCGTCGGGCTCGCCGAGGACGGCTTCCGCCATGGCTGTGACCGGGCCGGGGGTTTCGGGGGTGGCCGGGGCGGCCTCGGCGACTCGGTTCTTGCGGCGCTGGCGCAGCACGCCCAGGGTCATGCCGACGATGCCGAGCGCGACCGCGACCAGGCCCACCGGGCCGAGCACACCGAAGCTCTCCGCGGTCGTTTCGGCCTGTGCGGTCGTCGTGACGTCGGCGAACGCGCTGCCGCCACCCGCGAGGAGCAGGGTGGCCGGGACGAGCGCGACCACCGCGGCCGCGCGGCCGGCGCGCAGCGTGGACCGCAACAGGAGATGACCTGGGTTGCGCACCGGAGTGCCTCCCGCGATTGACGAGCGAAACGCTCACCCATCCGAGTGAGACGCTGCGTGTTGCTGGTCAAAAAGCTACCGAGCGTGTCAAGACCCCGGGGTCCGATCGGCTCGGGGGCTGAGACTAGCGCCCAACTCACAACACGGTCCCGGCACCCCTGTGGTTCACCCCAACCGCCCAAGTGGGTGTTGCGGAGGGCGGAACGCTCACACTCAAAGTAGAACCTGACCGATCGATGTCCGCCTGGCCGTCACCCGTTTGTCGCAAGAACGGCTCACGCTATGCCATTCGACGCAGCGCGCGATGCTCCGATCGCGTCGTCTTATTCGGAAAACTTTTCACTCGATAGTGATTGGTCTATACCTCTTGGAGTAGCCCATTCGGCTCGGTCGGACCGCGCACGACCGGCGTGATCAAGAGGAGTCTGAATGTCGATTACCCGGTTCTTGAAGCGCACCGGAGTGGCGGTGAGCGCGCTCGCCGCGGCGGCCGGCGCCATCGTTCTCCCGGCCACGACCGCGTCCGCCGCGGCGGACGCCTCGTTCGTCGTCAGCGAAGCCCAGTTCGACCAGATCTTCCCCAACCGCAACAGTTTCTACTCCTACAGCGGCCTGACCGACGCGCTGTCGGCCTACCCCGGCTTCGCCAACACCGGCGACGACACGGTCAAGAAGCAGGAAGCGGCGGCGTTCCTGGCGAACGTCAACCACGAGACCGGCGGGCTCGTCTACATCGTCGAGCAGAACACCGCGAACTACCCGCACTACTGCGACGCGAGCCAGTCCTACGGCTGCCCGGCCGGCCAGGCCGCCTACTACGGCCGCGGGCCGATCCAGCTCAGCTGGAACTTCAACTACAAGGCCGCCGGCGACGCGCTCGGCATCGACCTGCTCGGCAACCCGTACCAGGTCGAGCAGAACTCGGCCGTCGCGTGGAAGACCGGGCTCTGGTACTGGAACACCCAGACCGGGCCGGGCACCATGACGCCGCACGACGCGATGGTCAACCAGCGCGGGTTCGGCGAGACCATTCGCAGCATCAACGGGTCGATCGAGTGCAACGGCGGCAACCCCGCCCAGGTGCAGAGCCGGATCGACAAGTACACGCAGATCACCGGGATCCTCGGGGTCCCGACCGGGAACAACCTGTCCTGCTGAGCCGGGCGCGGCTAGAAGGGCCTTCCCGACACGCCGCCGGGGAGGCCCTTTTCGCGTCACGCGGGGGGATCGAGGTGCCCCAGCAGCTTGCGCAGGACGTCGTCCAGCAGGCCGAGCTCCTTTCCGGACAGTCCGGACAGCAGCTCGGAGACGTTCGCGGTGTGCTCGGTCATCGCGGCGTCGACGGCGTCGAAACCCTTGTCCGTCAAGCGGATGCGGAAGCTGCGGCGGTCGTTCGGGTCGAGCGCGCGCTCGACGAAGCCGGCCTTCTCCAGCCGGTCGAGACGGCTCGTCATGCCGGCGCGGGACATCATCAGCGTCGCGGACAGCTCGGACGGGATCAGCGTGTAGGGCCGCCCGGACCGGCGCAGCGCCGCCAGGACGTCGAACTCCCCGCGCTGCAGGCCGAACTTGCCGAACACGCGCTCCTGGGCCGGGCCGAGCACGAGCGCCAGCCGGCCCATCCGGCCGGCCACGCCGATGGCGGTCAGGTCGAGGTCGGGGCGTTCACGGTGCCACGCCGACACGACGGCGTCGACGGCGTCTTCGTCACTCACCGGGCCCACTCTATTCGACGCCAGCACTATTCGTCGCCTGATAGTTTGACAGCGAACTATCAGGCGTGGAACCATCTGGGTATGACGACATTGCTGGTACGCCACGACGAAGCCGAGCAGCTCGGCTCGACCCCCGACACGATGACCCTGCTCGCGGACGTCTCGCAGACCGGCGGGCACCTGAGCACCAACCGCGCGTGCCTCGGCCGTGGGCGCGACGGGGCGACCCCGCACTTCCACACCTCGTCGGCCGAGATGTTCTTCATGCTGGACGGGGAACTGGACGTGCTGAACGGCGAAGACATCGTGACGGTGCGGACCGGCGACATGCTGTTCGTGCCGCCGCACACCAACCACGCGTTCGGCGCGACAGCGCGCTCGGGCGCGGACGTGCTGATCGTGTTCACGCCCGGCGTCGAGCGCTTCGAGTACTTCCGGATGATCGACCGGATCCGCCGGGGCGAGGCGTCGCCGGCGGAGATCCTGGCGACGCAGGACCGGTTCGACAACCACTTCGTGGACAGCGCGGCCTGGCGCGCGGCCCGCGCGGCCTAGATGTCGTAGGTGGCGGTGACCGGCGCGTGGTCCGACCAGCGCTGGTCGTACGCCGCCGCGCGTTCGACGACGACTTCGACGACCTTCTCGGCGAGACCCGGCGTCGCGAGCTGGCAGTCGATGCGCCAGCCGGAGTCGTTGTCGAAGGCCTGGCCGCGGTAGGACCACCAGGTGTAGGGGCCGGGGCCTTCGGGGTCGAGGCGGCGCTGGACGTCGGTGTAGCCCGCCTCGGTGTAGACCCGGCCGAGCCACTCGCGTTCCTCCGGCAGGAAGCCGGAGTTCTTGCGGTTGCCGCGCCAGTTCTTGAGGTCGATCGTGTCGTAGGCGATGTTCCAGTCCCCCACGACGACGACCTCGCGCCCGGCCGCGGCGGCCTTCGCCCGCAGCTCGACGAGGTAGGGCAGGAACGCCGCCATGAAGCGTTCCTTCTCGTCCTGGCGTTCGGTGCCGACGTCCCCGCTGGGCAGGTAGAGGCTCGCGACGACCACGCCGGGCAGGTGGACCTCGAGGTAGCGCCCGCTGTCCTCGAACTCGGGCTCCCCGAAGCCGACGCGCACCTCGTCGGGCTCGACGCGGCTGTACACGGCGACACCGTTGCGCCCCTTGACGGCCGACGGTGCGTGCGCGGTGAACCACCCTTCGGGCTCGACGACCGACGCGGGGAGCTGGTCCGCGGTGGCGCGCACCTCCTGGCAGCAGACGACGTCGGCCTTCGTGGCGGCGAGCCACTCGACGAAGCCCTTCTTGGCGGCGGCACGCAGGCCGTTGACGTTCACGGTGGAGACGGTCAGCACGCCTCGCACGCTACCGGCCGGGCGGCCGCGTCCGGACCATCGGGGCCGGTCGGCGAAAACCGTGCCGCGCCGCCGCGCGCGCTCTGCCAGACTGCCGCGCATGGGTGACGCGGTGAGCAGCCTGACCGTGCTCGGCAGCTGCGGCGCGTGGCCGGAACCCGGCCGGGCGTGCGCCGGGTTCCTGCTCTCGCACAACGGTTTCCGCGTCGTGCTCGACCTCGGGTACGGCGCCGCCTCGCGGCTGTTCGCGCACTGCCACGACCGGCTGCCGGACGCCGTCGTCGTGACGCACGAGCACCCGGACCACTGCGCCGACGTAAGCGCGCTCGGCCGCGCCTGGCACTACACCGGCCCACCCGGCGCGCGGTTGCCGCTGCACTGCACCCCCGGCACCGTCCGCCGGCTCGAGGCGCTGGAGCCACGGCCGCACCCGACGGAACTGTTCGCCGTGCACGACCTCGGCACCCCGGCCGACGTCGGGCCGTTCCGCCTCACGCCGTACCCGCTGCCGCACCACCAGCCGAACTTCGGCGTGCGCCTGACCGCGCCCGGGCTCACCGTGGCCTACACCGGGGACACCGGACCGTCGCCGCTGCTGGCCGACCTCGGCCGCGACGCGGACCTGGTCATCTGCGACGCCACCCTCCGCACCCCACCGGCGGAGGGGGAGCCTCGCTATCTGATGACCGCCGCCGAAGCGGGCCAGTGGGCGGCGAAGGCGGGCGCTCGGCGGTTGCTGCTCACGCACTTCTGGCCGGGCACCGATCGTGCCGCCGCGGCCGAGGAGGCTCGGGCCGGGTTCGGTGGTGAGGTGCTGGTCGCGGAAGAGGACCTCACGATCGCGCTCTGACGCCGGACCTGGACCGGGCGCCGCCGACCGACCGCGAGCGACGCTGTGCCCTCGGCCCGCACGCGACGAGCGACCTCGCCCGCCCATGTGGAGCGCGCCGCCCTGGGCGCGGGCTCCCACCAGCGCTCTCGCGCAACCGCCGGAAGGCTTCGCCTGCCCGCACCCGCCGGAAGGCGATGTGGCCCTCCGCGCGGCCGGAGACCGTCGCCCTCGTGCTCCGGCCACCCCGCCGCAGATCTCCCCTCGCGCTCCGCCCCCCGTCCGAGCGCGTTCCCCAGGTTCGATCACCGCGCGATCCGCCGTCGCGGCGTCGCCGATCAGCGCCGCACCGACCCGGCTCCCGTTGCCCGCGAGACTCCCCCTGGAGACCTCGCGGACGTCACGTCCGGCTCGTGCCGCATTCAGTTGTCGCCCGTCCCCGGACGGTGCCTCCTCTCCGGCAGCCATGGGCCGCCACCTGCGGTTTTCGACGTGATCAGTTCTAGCACCCACCACCGACAAAAACCGTGCCTTGACGCCCAAAGCTACTAGTATTAGCTTTAAAGCTATGCAGAGTAGCCACCATGTCCCCTAGAGCCGGCCTGACCACCGACGCGGTCGTCGCCATCGCCATCGCCGTCGTCGACGAAGCCGGTCCCGAGGCCCTCACCCTCGCCAAGATCGCCGAACGGGCCGGGGTCGCCGCGCCGTCCCTCTACAAGCACGTCAAGAACCTCGCCGACCTGCGGCGGCTCATCGACCTCCGCGTCGTCAAGGAAATGGCCGAAACCCTCCGGACCGCCGCGACAGGCCGCGAAGGCGAGGACGCCGTGGCCGCGCTGGCCGATGCCTACCGCGGCTACCTGCGGCAATACCCCCGCCGCACCCACGCGCTCGTCACCGCGCCGGACGAAACCGACACCGAACTCAGCAGCGCGACCCACGCGGTCGCCGAGGTCGTCTTCGCCGTGCTCCGGCCGTTCGGCTTCGACCACGGCCGGGCCGTGCACGCGACGCGCTGCATCCGCGCCGCCGTCCACGGGTTCGCCGGGCTCGAGGCGTCCGGCGGCTTCGGGCGCCCGGAAGACGTCGGCGAAAGCTTCGAAGTGCTCAAGAAGATGCTCGTCCAGGGTCTGGCGAGCTACGCAGAACAGGAACCGAAATGAGCTTCATCCTCGCCGTGCTCCTCTTCACCGTCGGGCTGGGCGTGCTCGACGCCCGCTTCCCGTGGACGGAGGCCCCCAGATGATCGCCGGTCACTTCGGGCTGGCCGCCGCCGTCAAGGCGGGCCGGCCGGCCATCCCCGTCTGGACTCTCATGCTCGCCACCGCCTGGCTCGACGTCGTGTTCGTGCCGCTCTACCTGAGCGGCATCGAGACGGTCGACGGCGAGGGCTACGGCGGCGGCGTCATCCACGCCGACTACACGCACTCGCTCGTGGGCGCGCTCGTGCTCGCCGCGCTCTTCGGCGGCGTCGCGGCCATCAAACTCGGCCGCGAAGCCGGGCTGATCCTTGCCGGCGTCGTGTTCTCGCACTGGCTGCTCGACCTCGTCGTGCACCGCGCCGACCTGCCGATCCTGCCCGGCAACGCCGGCGACCTGCCCACGTTCGGCTTCGGGCTCTGGCGGCTGCCCGCCGTCTCGGCCGTCGTCGAACTGCTGATGCTGGCGATCGGCATCGGCCTCTACTGGCGCGCCGCGGCGAAACGCGATCCGAAGCGCGCTCGCACGCTGGGCCTTTCGGCCGCGGCGTTCGGCGTCGCCACGCTCGCGGCCGACCTGCTCGGCGTCTGAAGGATTCAGCGAAGGATCAGCAAGTGGAGCCCTCGACAGGCTGGGTGAACGCGGCCGCCACCCACTTGTCGTCGGCCACCTTCCGGAAGCCGTTCTGCACGCCCGGCAAGGCGTCGAACTGGGCGTCGCGGAGGTACTTGCCGACGATCTTGGCGTTGCCGTCCGCCGTCTCGCGGGCGTTCAGGACGTCCGCGGTCACGGTCACCTTGCACCCGGTCGCCGAAGCGCCCGAAGCCTGCTTCCCCGTGTTCATGGCGTACACGAAGACGACCAGGACGATGGCGCCCAAGATGATCAGAGTCTTCTTCGACATGCCTTCCTCCAACCAGCGAGCCCCGTCCTCCGCCAAGGGTAGGCAATCCTTTACCCGGACCGACAGCGCCGTACGCAGCAACCACCCGGAGGCGCCAGCGGAGCCACTCCAAGGTGACGCGCTGTGCACGAAGAAAGCCCCCTTCCCGACGAATCGGGAAGGGGGCTTCTTCGCGGGGAGAACTCAGCCCTGGGCGATCTTCTTCGCCAGGTTGTCGTCCAGCGTCGCGAGGAACTCCTCGGTCGTCTGCCACGGCTGGTCCTTGCCGATGAGCAGCGCGAGGTCCTTCGTCATCTGGCCGCTCTCGACGGTCTCGACGACGACCTGCTCCAGCTTGTTCGCGAAGCCGATCAGCTCCTGGTTGCCGTCCAGCTTGCCGCGGTGCTCGAGGCCGCGGGTCCAGGCGTAGATCGACGCGATCGGGTTGGTCGACGTCGGCTTGCCCTGCTGGTGCTGGCGGTAGTGCCGGGTGACCGTGCCATGCGCGGCCTCGGCCTCGACGGTCCGGCCGTCCGGCGTGCGCAGCACCGACGTCATCAGGCCGAGCGAGCCGAAGCCCTGCGCGACCGTGTCGGACTGGACGTCACCGTCGTAGTTCTTGCACGCCCAGACGTAGCCGCCCTCCCACTTCATCGCCGCGGCGACCATGTCGTCGATCAGGCGGTGCTCGTAGGAGATGCCCTTGGCGTCGAAGTCGGCCTTGAACTCGTTCTGGAAGATCTCCTCGAACACGTCCTTGAACTGGCCGTCGTAGGCCTTGAGGATGGTGTTCTTGGTGGAGAGGTAGACCGGCAGGCCGCGGTCGAGGCCGTACTGCAGCGACGCGCGCGCGAAGTCCTCGATCGACTTCTTGAAGTTGTACATCCCCATGGCGACGCCGCCGCCCTCGGGGAACTGCGCGACCTGGAACTCCATCGGCTCGGAGCCGTCGTCCGGGGTGTAGCTGACGGTCAGCTTGCCCGGGCCCGGCACCTTGAAGTTGGTGGCCTTGTACTGGTCACCGTGGGCGTGGCGGCCGATGATGATCGGCTTCGTCCACGTCGGCACCAGCCGCGGGATGTTCTGGATGACGATCGGCTCGCGGAAGATCACGCCGCCGAGGATGTTGCGGATCGTCCCGTTCGGGGACAGCCACATCTTCTTGAGGCCGAACTCCTCGACGCGCGCCTCGTCGGGGGTGATCGTGGCGCACTTGACGCCCACGCCGTGCTTCTTGATCGCGTTCGCGGAGTCGACCGTGACCTGGTCGTCGGTGCGGTCCCGCTCCTCGATACCCAGGTCGTAGTAGTCCAGGTTCACGTCCAGGTACGGGTGGATCAGCTTGTCCTTGATGAACTGCCAGATGATGCGGGTCATCTCATCGCCGTCGAGTTCGACGACGGTGCCCTGGACCTTGATCTTGGCCATGAGCAGCGGTGCTCCTTCCGCGGATCTTCGCGTTCTTCTTTAAGTCTCGCCGGTAGCGGTACAAGCGTACTGCTTGACCGAGCTGGATGGTTCCAGTAGTGGCCGGTATCAAGTCTCCACCCGCCGGTTGTGGCGCAGCTCACGGGGCCGGGGCCGACCGCTCGGCTCAGCCGACCGCTCGCCGAGCGAGCGTCGCGCTCCGGGGTGAACCAAGGCACGATGCCACCCGTGAACTCATCATGCGGGAGGTGACGGCCATGTCGACCCATCGGTACGCCGACTACGAAGACGATTACGAAGACTACGAAGACAGCACCGACGTTCTCGGCGAACGGCCGCGCCGAGGTGGCGCGCACGTCGTCAGCGCGCTGGGCGGGCTCGTGCTGACACCGGTGGCCCTCGGGCTGCTGAGCTGGGGCGGGCTGCGCCAGCAGCAGCTGATCCAGGCCACCCTCAGCACCAACCGCGACGCGCTGGGCATCGCGCTGCTGGCCGGCGGGGCGATCCTGCTGCTGGTCGTCGCCGCGCTCGGCGCGCTGTCCGCGGTCGGCCCGATCCTGGGCGGGCTGATCTACGGCGTGCTGCCCGGCGTCGCCGCGATGGCGGTGCCCGAGTGGGGGTTCCGGCTGGTCAACCTGATGCCGAAGAGCGACATCGCGTACGGCGTCATGGACTTCCTCTTCATCGGCGGGCTGCTCGGCGTGGGCTTCCTGCTGGTCGGCAGCGGACTGGCCAACGCGCTGGTCCGGCGGCGGCGCGAGAGCTGAAGCCCGCCGGTGGCAAAATCGGCGGATGGGACTGTTCACCGTCGCGGAAGCACGTGACGAACTGGCGCGGCTGCGGCCGGTCCTCGACGAACTGGTGCGCGTCCGCGCCGACGCGGCCGAGCTCGCGGCGTCGCTGCGCCCCGGCGGCCGGGCCACCGAGCTGGGCGGGCTGCCGGAGTGGAAGGCCGCGCAGGCCCGCCTCGACGACCTCATGACGACGGTCCAGCGCACCGGCGCCGAGCTCAAGGGGTTCGCGCCGCTGCTGGTCGACTTCCCGGCCGAGCTCGACGGCACCGACGTGCTGCTGTGCTGGCTCGAGGGTGATCGCGAGCTGGGCTGGTACCACCGCACCGACCTGGGGTTCGCCGGCCGTCGTCCGCTGAAAACCGCTGGTGGGCCCGGCTAGGTTGGGTCCGTGGACCACGACTCGAGGGCAGCCCTCTTCGACAGCACGGCCGAGCACTACGACGAAGACCCCTGGCACGCGTCCGTCGCCGAAGCGCTGGTTTCGCCGCTGCCCGAATCGCCGGAGCTGGTTCTCGACGTCGCCACGGGGACCGGCTTCGCGGCATACGCGGCGTTGCGGCTGAAGCCGGCTCGGGTGCTGGCTGTCGACTTGTCGCCGGCGATGCTGGCCCGGGCCACGGCGAAGGCGGCCACGCTGGACCCGGCCGGGGTGATCACGTGGCAGGTCGCGCCCGCGGTCCCGATGCCGGCGGCGGACGGCTCGGCCGATGTCGTGCTGTGCGCGTCCTCGCTGCACTTCCTGGGCGCGGTCGCGTTCGCGGACTGGCTGCGCGTGCTCCGGCCGGGCGGACGGCTGGCGTTTTCGGTGGTTTCGGGGGCGCGGTTCAAGCCGACGGGCCGGTTCGCGGACTTCGTGCCCCGGGACCTGTCGTTCCCGACCGACGAGGCCGGTGCCGCGGAGCTGGCGACGTCGGCGGGGTTCGTGGACGCTTCGGCGCAGACGTTCACCGTCGAGGGCGTGGATCGGGTGCGGAGCGTGTTCCTGGTGTACGCGACGGCTCCGTGAACCTGGAACGGTTCGCCGACGGCCACCTGACCGAGGCCGTCGCGGACGGGAGCCGCGTGGGCAACGCGCTGGAAGAACCCGTGGAGCTGGGAACACGACGGCCTCGTGACGGTCGAGTTCTTCGCCCCGGACCGGGTCCGGGTGACCGCCGCCGCCTTCGAACTGAAGTCGCTCGGGGTCGAGCCACGACCGGTGGCGCCGTCGCCGTCCGCGCGGCGGTGCAGCTTCGAGTCCGCCGACGCGCTCGACCTCGCGACGCAGCCGATCCCGGCGGCTGGTTCCTCCAGCGCCGGGACCGGCTCGCGAATTCACTGACCGGCGTCTTCTGCCGCGTGACGGATCCGGTCGCGTTCGAGCGCCACGACGCCGACGACGAGCTGTGGCGCGCGGTGCAGCTGCTCGGCCGCCACGCGAGCCGCGTGTCGTCCGGTGGGCCTCGCGGCGGGTCGCTGGCAGCGCTCAGCGGTGCAGGGACGCGCCCTTGAGGATCTTGTCGACGGCGTTCTTCGGGCCGTGCACCGCGAGCCCGGCCAGCGCGAGCTTCTCCCCCGGCACCGCGCGCACCGCGGCCCGGTTGTCGGTGTCGTTGCCGGTGTGGAACAGCTCGTCGGTGAAGATCGAGAACCGCAGGCCGCGGCTCAGCGCCCGCGCGTGCGCCGTGGTCAGGACGGCCGCGGTGCCCGAGAACACCAGCACCGGCTGGCCGAACATCGGGAGGTACTCCGTGCCGTCGGCGTCCGCGTAGGGCTCGCCCATCAGCTCCGGCGTCACGTGGGCGATTCCGCTCACCAGGAACGCGGTGACGTTCAGCCGCTGCCAGGACGCCAGGTCGTCGCGGAGCAGGACGGCGATCTTCGTGTCGAAGGAACTCATGCCCCGAAGACTCGCCCGGCGGTCACCCGCGCGTCTTGTACGTTCTTGACATGGCGCACGTCGAAGCCTGGCGGCCGGCGGTCCCGGGGATCGCCGAGGTCTTCCACGCCCGCTTCACGACGCACGCCTACCCGCTCCACACGCACGACACGTGGACGCTGCTGATCGTCGACGACGGCGTCATCCGCTACGACCTCGACCGCCACCACCACGGCGCGCTCGGGACGGCCGTGACGCTGCTGCCGCCGAACGTCGCCCACGACGGGCGCGCCGCGACCAGCCACGGCTTCCGCAAGCGCGTGCTGTACCTGGACGCGCCGGTGCTCGGCGACGACCTGATCGGCGCCGCCGTGGACCGCCCGAGCCTCGCCGACGGCCTGCTGCGGACCCGCATCCACCAGCTGCACGAGTCCCTCGCCCACCCCGGCGACGCGCTGGAGGCCGAGAGCAGGCTGGTGCTGGTGGCCGACCGGCTCCGGACGCACCTGGGGCAGCCGGTCGCGCCGGAACCGAAGCGCGGGCTGGCGGAGGACCTGCGGGACCTCCTCGACGCGAAGCTGCCCGAAGCGCTGACGCTCGCCGAAGCCGGCGAGACGCTCGGCGCGCACCCGGCGTACCTCGTGCGCTGCTTCGGGGCGCGGTTCGGGCTGCCGCCGCACCGCTACCTGACCGGCCGCCGCGTCGACCGCGCCCGGC
>NZ_JAAGNB010001158.1:0-13700 GCF_010550475.1 Amycolatopsis sp. SID8362 | reverse complement strand
TTCGGGCAGCTTTCGGCCGCGCGGGCGCGGGCGCTCGCGGAGTTCGGGACGGCGCTGGTCACGCCGTGGAAGTCCGTGGTGCTGCCGGACGTGCCCGCGGACGTCTTCGAGCGGCTGGGTTTCGGTGCCGACGCCTTGGGCACCACCGCGTGCATCGGCCGCCCCGGCTGCGCGAAGTCGCGTGCCGACGTGCGCGCCGACGCGGTGTTCCGGCCGGGCCTGCGCGCGCACTTTTCGGGCTGCGAACGGCGGTGCGGCAAGCCGTCGGGGTCCCACGTGGACGTGGTCGCCGAAGCGGACGGATATCGGGTCGACGGCCGTTGGGTGCCGCTCGACGAGGTGAAGGGAATGCTGTGATCGACTACCTGCGGGACGGTGCCGAGATCTACCGGCACTCGTTCGCCACGATCCGCGAAGAGGCGGACCTGGCGATCCTGCCCGACGACGTGGCCGGGCTGGCGGTCCGGATGATCCACGCCTGCGGCATGGTCGATCTGGTCGACGACCTGCGCTACACCCTCGACGTCGTCGAGTCGGGCCGGGCCGCGCTGGAAGCCGGCGCGCCGGTCCTGTGCGACGCGCAGATGATCGCCAGCGGCGTCACGCGCCGTCGCCTGCCCGCGGCCAACGAAGTGCTCTGCACGCTCTCGGACCCCAGCGTGCCCGGGCTGGCGGAGCGGATGGGCACCACGCGCTCGGCGGCCGCCCTGGAACTGTGGCGCGACAAGCTGCCCGGCTCGGTCGTGGCGATCGGCAACGCGCCGACGGCGTTGTTCCGCCTGCTGGAGATCCTCGACGAGGGCGTCGGCGCCCCCGCGGCGATCATCGGCGTGCCGGTGGGCTTCGTCGGCGCCGTCGAGTCCAAAGTGGAGCTGGCGAAGCGCGCCCCGGCCCCGTACCTGGTGGTGCACGGGCGGCGCGGCGGCAGCGCGATGGCCGTCGCGGCCATCAACGCACTGGCGAGCGCCGAAGAATGAGCCTGGGCAAGCTGTACGGCGTCGGGCTCGGCCCCGGCGACCCGGAACTGATGACGGTCAAGGCGGCGCGGCTCATCTCGGAAGCGTCGGTGATCGCGTACCACAGCGCGCGGCACGGCCGCAGCATCGCGCGGTCGGTCGCCGAGCCGTACCTGCGCGAGGGGCAGATCGAGGAGAAGCTCGTCTACCCGGTCACGACGGAGACGACCGACCACCCCGGCGGCTACGAGGGCGCGATCGCGGACTTCTACGAGCTGAGCGCGAAACGGCTCGCCGAGCACCTCGACGCGGGCCGCGACGTCGTCCTCCTCTGCGAGGGCGACCCGTTCTTCTACGGCTCGTACATGTACATGCACGAACGGCTTTCCGGCCGGTTCGAAGCGATCGTCGTGCCCGGCGTGACGTCGGTGAGCGCGGCGTCCTCCGTGCTCGGCCGCCCGCTGGTCCAGCGCGACGAGGTCCTGACGGTGCTCCCGGGCACCCTCCCGGCGCCGGAACTGGCCCGGCGGCTGGCGGACACCGACGCGGCGGCCGTGCTGAAGCTGGGCCGGACGTTCGGCTCGGTGCGCGAGGCGTTCGCGGAGGCGGGCAAGCTCGACGACGCCGTCTTCGTCGAGCGCGCGACGTGGGGACAGCAGCGGATCGAGCCGCTCGGCGAAGTCGACCCCGCTTCGGTGCCGTACTTTTCCTTGGCGCTGCTGCCTTCCCCGGCTTACGCGTCCCGGCAGTCGCCCGCCGGCGCCCCGGCTCCGGCGGCGTCCGGCGGCGAGGTCGTGGTGGTCGGCCTGGGCCCCGCGGGGCCGGAGTGGCTGACCCCGGAGGCCGCCGCCGAGCTGGCCGAGGTGGAGCACATCGTCGGCTACGGCCCGTACGTCGCGCGGGTGCCGCAGAAGGCGGGCCAGCAGCGGCACGCGTCGGGCAACCGCGTCGAGGCGGACCGCGCCCGCGAAGCGTTGTCCCTGGCCGCTTCCGGCGCGCGGGTCGCGGTGGTGTCCTCGGGTGACCCGGGGGTGTTCGCGATGGCGTCGGCGGTGCTGGAGCAGGTCGCGGCCGGACACGGCGCGGGCGTGCGCGTCCGGATCGTGCCGGGTGTGACGGCGGCCCAGGCGGCGGCCTCACGCGTCGGTGCGCCACTCGGCCACGACTATTGCGTGCTGTCGCTGTCCGATCGCTTGAAGCCGTGGGAGATCATCGAGAAGCGGCTGGACGCGGCGGGCGCGGCGGACCTGGTGCTGGCGCTGTACAACCCGGCGTCGCGTACCCGGACGACTCAGCTCGCCGATGCCCGTGACGTCCTCCTCCGCCACCGCGCCCCGGCGACACCGGTGGTGGTGGCGCGGGACGTCGGCGGCCCGGAGGAGGACATCCGGATCACGACGCTCGGGGATCTCGATCCGTCCACAGTGGACATGCGCTGCCTGCTGATCGTGGGGTCCAGCCGCACCCGGGCGGAAGCCGGTGTCGTCTGGACCCCACGCAGCTACTAGCCGAGCCCGGTCAGGAACGCGGCTCCGTTCGGGGTGCCGATGCCCGTGACGTCGTCGTAGCCGTCGCGGACGTGGATCGTCAGCACGGCGTCGGCGTCCAGCGAACGCAGGCTCGCCGCCGAGTAGCCGGCTGATGCGTCGACCGAGTTGTTGTAGTTCACCCGGGCGACCGCCATCGGCGACGGCGGCTGCTTGACGTCGTGGAACGCCGAGCTGCCCGCCTTCCCGTACAGCAGCGGGTTGGCGAAGCCGAACGTGCGGCCCGCCCGCTGCTGCGCCAGCGCGACGAACGCGGCGAACAGCGGGGACGCCAGGCTCGTGCCGCCGATGCGGTACTCGCTGTACTTCGCCGTGCCGTCCGGGAACGCCTGCGTCTGCCCGACCAGGAAACCGGTGTTCGGGTCGGCCAGCGCGGCCACGTCCGGCACCGCCCGCATCGGCCGCGGGCGGGCGCCGTTCGCCGTCGCGATGGCGTTCGGCACCACGCCGGCCTGGTACGCGGGCTGGGCGAACAGCCGGCTCGTCCCGCCGCCGGCGCCGCCGAAGAACTCACCCGGCGGCGTCGGCACCCACGCGCCGTTCGTCAGCACCGATCGCCCGGTCTCCCAGCCGGTCTCGAAGAGGTACTCGCCGTTCTTGCCGACGCCGAGCGACGTCCCGCCGACCGCGGTCACCCACGGGCTCACCGCGGGCCAGTCCGGCGTCGCGTTCGGGAAGTTCGCGGCGACGCCGCCGGTCTCGTCGGCGTTGTCCCCGCTGGAGAAGTAGACGCCGATGCCGGTCGCCGCGGCTTCGATGAGCGTGTCGTTGAACGGCTTGACGTAGCCGGTCGGCAGCAGCTCGGTCGAGAACCCGTAGGAGTTCGTGACGATCGAGGCCAGGTGCTGGTCGACGACGTGGTTCATCGCCGCGTCGAGGTCCTGGTAGTTGTTCGGCGCGCCGACGTACACGATGTTCGCGCCGGGCGCGATGCTGTGCACCGCCTCGACGTCGAGGGTCTCCTCGCCGTACCAGCCCTGCGGGTCCTGCTTCGGGTTCTGCGGCCGGTTGTACACGCCCGGCGGCGCCACCTGGCTGAACTGGTTGCCGGACAGCTGCGGCAGGCCGTGCAGGCGGGAGTAGGTGTTGACGTCCGAGAGGATCGTCGGCGAGGCGTAGGCGTCGATGATCGCCACGGTCTGCCCGCTGCCGTTGGTGCCGGAGGCGATGGCCTGCTGGACGCCGTACGCGCTCTGCAGCTGCGTCGGCGTGTAGCCGCACGGCGCCCACGGGTTCGGGTGCCCGTAGGCGTCCGGCACCTTGACGCCGTCCGGGGTGAGCGTGGTCGCGGTGGTCTTCTCGCCGTAGTAGGCCGAGCACGGCGGCGCGTTGACGAACGCGGGCGACGGCGACGCGGCCGGGCCGGCGGACGGCTGCAGCAGCGCGAACGACTCGTCGAGCCCGACGACCGCGCCGACGCTCGACGGGAGACCGGCGGGCAGCGAAAGGTCCTGCTCGGGCGCGCGGAGCGTCTTGCCGGCGACCTTGTACTCGCCGAAGCTCGTGCCGAACGCGGCCGCGGCCTGCGCGACCGTGCCCTCGGCCTGCACGTACCGGTGGTTGCCCGGGGTGTAGCCGACGTCGAAGCCGGCCTTGCGCAGCCACTGCTGCACCGCGGTCACGTCGTTCTGCGACGGCGCGAACCGCTGCCGGAACTGCGCGGCCGTCAGGAACTGGCCGTACCCGGCGGAACCCGGCGTCGAGACGCTGCTCGCCGTGGCGGCCGCGTCGCCGCTCCAGCCGAGGTAAACGCGGAACGCGACATTGTCCGCCGAATTCGCCGCCCCGGTGCGGGCGGATGATTTCGCCCAGGCCGGGACACTGCCCGGCAACGGGGTCCGGTCGCTGGCCGCGGCGGCCCCGACCAGGAGACCGGCGGTCGTCACGGCCGTTGCGGCCAGTGCGATCAGCCGGATCACGGGTCTGCGCATCACTGGTCCTCCTCGAGGAAGTCACCCCTGCGACGGTGGAGGGGCGAGGAGAAAGCTAGTTCCGGGAATGGGAACTGACCAGTTTCGTGATCGAGTCGATGCCGGTAAAGGATATTTCGGGCGACACCTTTTCCCGCCCATTGTTTTGTGCCACTCAGGGTAGAGCGAAGGCCGGCACGGGCACCCGGACGGCGGTACCGAAGGCCGCCGTCCGGCTCAGCGCGTGGGGTCCTTGCCGTTCGGCTGCCGCGGTCCCGGACCCGGCGACCACCAGCCCGGCACCGTCTTCTCGCCGTGCACCACCGTCGGCGCGATGCCCTCGGTGAACGGCTCGATCTGCAGCAGCTGCCCCCACGACTGGCTCGGCTGCCCGATCAGGTAGCTCGGGACCTCGGGTTCCTCGGCCAGCTCCTCCAGCCACCCGATGGGCCCGCCGTTCGTCGACGACGCCCAGGTCGCTTCGTCCGCCAGCCCGCCCGCGGTGATGCGGTAGGCCGGGACCTGCGAGATGCCGTCGTGGGACGTCACCGGCTGGACGCACGGGTACACGAACGACGCGGGCCAGTCCACGTACACCGGCTTCGAGCCGATGCGGTCGGTCAGCGTCGTGAAGGTCGGCACGCGCGGGGCGGACGCCGCGATCCAGCCGTCCTCGGTGAGGTCGTTGTCGACGATGTTGATGCGGACCGCGTTCGTCTCCGGCGGGAGGTCGCGCAGGTTGATGCGGGTGTCGTTCCAGCCGCCCGTGCCCGCGCCCGGCGGCAGCATGAACTGGCTGCGCAGCACCTTGACGCCGTCCGGGGTGTTGACGCCGTAGTCGAGGCTCACCGACGTCGGGCGGCGGGCCGCGCCCGCGGTCGCCACCACGACCTGGCCGTCCGCCGGCTTCTCCGTCAGCGCGTACCAGTCGCTGCGCAGCCGCCCGGCGCGGGTTTCCGGGTCGAGGAAGCTCGACCACATCGGCACCTTGTCCGGGGTGAACCCGTGCGGCGGCTCGGCCAGCGGGTCCTTGTCGTCGACCGGGCGGGTGTGGAAGCCGGTCTGGACGCGGCCGTTGTCCTGGTCCGGGTTGGGCAGCGGCGAGTTCTCCTGCGGCTTCTCCGCGACGGTCCGCTGCTCGGACTGCGTGTGCAGGATGCTCGTCGCCGCGTCGCGCTCGACCATGACGTGGTCGGAAAGGTTGCAGCTCTTGCCGAACAGGTGCCCGACGTTCGCCGCGCCCAGGCTGTAGCTGCCGGCCTGGTTGTGGATCGCCCACGCCATCGTGACGAACTCGCCCGCCGCCACCAGGCCGCAGACCACGACCAGCGACAGTGACCCGAGCCGCAGCGCGCGCAGCCGGCCCTCCTGCACCGGCGCGGGCGCGCCCGGCCGGTGCGCACGGACGTTCTCGACGAACGCGTACACCCCGGCGATCGCCGCCGCCACCAGCAGGATGGTCGACAGCGGGATGCCGCCGATCGACGGCGCCACGTTCGTCCACTGGACGCCGAGGCGCGAGACGAACCAGTACGTGTTCGGCCCGGTCGCGGCCAGCGCGGCGACGACCAGCAGCCCGGCCAGGAAGGCCGCGCGGTTGCGTTTCGACCGCAGCACCGTCGAGCTGGTCGCGAGGGCGGTCAGCGCCGCCATCGACGCGCCGACCGCGGCGAACGCGCCGAAGTGGTGCGTCCACTTCGTCGGCGTCAGTGCCAGCAGCAGGAAGAACAACGCCGTCGTGCCGATCAGGCGGCGCGCCGGGCCGAGCGACGCGCCCTGGATGCGGCCGCGGCGCAGCAGCATCACCAGGCATGTGGCCGTGCACAGCACCACGAGCAGCACCGGGAAGCGGCGCGGCGCCGAGCCGTCGGGCAGGCTCTCGAACAGCAGCTGGTAGCGCGCGAGCTCCTGGAACCACGACAGGTTCGGGCCCACCTGGGTGCGGATCCGGGTGGCCTCCTGCACGGTCGCGAACGTCTGGTCGGCGAACACCACGACCAGCACGAGCAGCCCGGCGGCGGCGACCGGCGCCAGCACCGGCAGCCAGCCGCTCTCGGTCGCGCGCTGGCGCACCAGCTTGAACAGCGGCCGCGCGGCGACCAGGAACGGCGCCACCGCGATCAGGCCGGTCGGCGTCGCGGCCAGGGTGAACCCGGCCGCGGTCAGGCCGAGGCACAGCGGCAGCAGCCGCCGCGTCACCAGCGTGCGCTCGACCGCGCAGATCGCCAGCAGCGAGCCGAGCGCGGCCACCGGTTCCGGCCGGACGCCGTTGTTGTAGGGCATCCACCAGATCAGGAACACCGTCGCGGCGGCCCAGCTGGCCGGGCGGCTGGTGCGGATCTGGGTGCCCAGGCGCGGCATCACCTCGCGGCTGATCAGCAGCCAGCTGAGCACGCCGAGCAGGAACGAGGGCAGCCGGATCCACGGTGGCACCGTGCTGACGTGCGTCATCAGCTCGAAGACGTGGTAGAACCAGCCGAACGGCGCCTCGGCGACGCCGAACCAGCGGTGGTAGTTCGTCAGGTAGCCGGTCGATTCGGTGACCCGGGCCATGGTGAGGATGTAGCCGTCGTCCGAGGTCACCGGCCCGATGAAGACCCACGCGCCGAGCGCGGCGATCACCGTGGCGTCGCGCAGCGTCAGGCGCCACCAGCCGACCGGCGCCCAGCGGGGGGCGCGGCGCGCGAAGCCGGAGTCGCGCCGCCAGACCGCGATCATGCAGCCGATCAGCGACAGCACGGCGACCACGCCGACGACGATCTTCAGCGCGGTCGGCGACGTCTGGTAGCGCGTGTCCGGCACGACCGAGACGTGCAGGCCGGCGATCGGGTCCTTGCTCGAGTTGATCGAGGAGTAGATGCCGACGACCCGGGGGCGGACGTCGCCTTCGGCGTGGAAGATCGGCGTCCCGGCCACGGCCAGGGTCATCTGCGTCGCGTCGACGTCCAGCTCGACGTCGCACTTCTCGGCGGGCAGCGGCTGCTGCGCGATCTGCTGGCCCTGGCTGGAGGCGAACAGCACGCCGTTGTCGACGCGCAGCTGCAGGCCGACGCCCTTGCCGGCGTTCGGGTCGGTGCGCCCGTCCGGCACGGTGGCGAAGAGCAGGCCCGGGCCGTTCGTGCGGGTGTCGACCGAGCGGATCGCCGCGCACGGCAGTTCGGCGCGCAGGTCCTGCGCCCAGTACCCGGTCAAGGGCGCGTTGACGGAGCGGGTGTCGCTGCCGGTGGGCCAGACGACCTCCGCCGTGTCCTGCACCACCGGCAGGAAGGGGAAAGCCAGCGCGCACAAGGCCGAGAGCAACCCCAGCGCTACGGCAATCAGACGCATCGGCGCAACGCTAACGGGTCAGTGGTCGGCGGCTGACGCAGCCCCCGGATCACGCGGGGTGAACCGCCCGTGGTGGACCGCCTCGGTCAGGGGACGGCGGTTGCGCCAGCCGTGGCGTTCCAGGTCCGGCACGGTCTCGAGCCGGCTCACCGGGCCGACGCAGAGCCACGCGACCGGGCGGACGCCGTCCGGGATGCCGAGCAGCTCGCTCAGGAACGGTTCGCGGTAGAAGCTCACCCAGCCGACGCCGAGGCCTTCCGCGGTGGCGGCGAGCCAGAGGTTCTGGATCGCCAGGCACACCGAGTAGAGGCCGGCGTCGGCGATGGCGTGCCTGCCGAGCACGTCGGGCGCGCCGCGGGCCGGGTCATAGGTGACGACGACGCCGAGGCTCGACTCGAGGATGCCCTCGATCTTGATGTTCGCGAAGGTGCTCGCGCGGTCTTCGGCGAGCTGCGCGGCGAAGACCTCGCGCTCTTCGTGGACGTGCTTCGCGAACCTCTCGCGCGTCGGGTGGTCGTCGACCAGCACGAAGTCCCAGGGCTGAGTGAGCCCGACGCTGGGCGCGGCGTGCGCGGCTTCGAGGACCCTCGTCAGGGTCGCTTCGGGGATGGGCGCGCCGGTGAACTCGCCGCGGACGTCGCGGCGCTTGCGCAGGACTTCGTAGAACTCTTCGATCATCGGTGCAGGACCCATTCGACGGCTTCGGGGACGGTCGCGGCGGTCTCGGTCGCCGGCCGCGGCGGGCGCCGGACGACCACGACGGGTTTCCGAAGCTCCCGCGCCGCGGTCAGCTTCGCGCTGGTCTGGCCGCCGCCGGAGTCCTTGGTGACCAGGACGTCGACGCGGCCGAGCAGCTCGCGCTCGGCGGCCACCTCGTACGGCCCGCGGGCCAGGATCAGCTCGTGGTGGCGCGGCAGCGGCGGCTCGGGCGGGTCGACGCAGCGGATCAGGAACCACAGGTCGTCGAGGTGCGCGAAGGCGGGCAGCCCCTGGCGGCCGCTGGTGAGGAACACGTGTTTGCCCAGCTCGGGGAGCATCTTCGCGGCGCCGGCGAGGTCGTCCGCCCAGTGCCAGACGTCGCCGGGCTCCGGCTGCCAGCCCGGGCGGGCGAGCCGCAGGAGCGGAGTGCCGGTCAGCTCGGCGGCCTTCGCCGCGTTGGCGCCGATGCGCTCGGCGAAGGGGTGCGTGGCGTCGACGACGGCTTGGACGTCGTTCTCGCGGAGCCAGGTCGCGAGTCCGTCTGCGCCGCCGAAGCCGCCAACGCGCACTTCGCCGACGGGCAGTCGCGGCCGCGCGACGCGTCCGGCCAGCGAAGAGACGACCCGGACTTCGTGCCCTGTCAGCTCTTCGGCGAGTTTCCGGGCTTCGCCGGTGCCGCCGAGGATGAGGATCACCGCGGCCGTCCGTACCCGACGGCCTCGCGCCACCGGTCGAGGGTCCGCAGGTTGGCGAGGGTTTCCGCCCAGGACAGTTCGGGTGCCTGCCGGTCGCCGACGTGCGCTGCGACGTGGTCGGCTTCGCGCGCGAAGACGCCTTGAGTCGCTTCGACCTCGATGACCTCGGGTTCGCCGCCGGCCGGGGTCAGGATGATCTGCGACGTGCCCGGCGTCCGCAGCGGGTGGATCCACGCGGGGCGCGGGATGTGGAGGTGTCCGTGCGAGCCGTACACGCGGATGCCGTCTTCGCGGGTCAGGCGGATGCCGCAGGAGATCGTCGCGAGGATGTCGCCGGGCAGCCGGAGCAGGCCGGTCGCGTACTCGTCGACGCCGTCCGCGGTCAGCCGGGCCATCCCGCTGACCTCGGTCGGCTCGACGACGGCTTCGCCGGTCGCGGCCTGGGCGACCAGCCGGGCCAGCGACGTGCAGTAGCAGCCGACGTCGAGGATCCCGCCCCCGCCGAGCGCCGGGTCGCCGAGCCGGGCGGTCTCCTCCGGGTTGCTGTCGAAGGAGAACGCGGTGTCGACCGCGCGGACCTCGCCGATCGCACCGTTCGCGATCAGCTCGGCCAGCCGCCGCGTCTGCGGGTGCAGCCGGTACATGAACCCTTCCATGAGGAAGACGTCGTGCTTCCGCGCGGCGGCGATGACCTCCTCGGCATCGGCCGCGGTGATGGTCAGCGGCTTCTCGCACAGCACGTGCTTCCCCGCTTCGGCGGCGGCGATCGCCCACTCCTTGTGCAGGGCGTGCGGCGTCGAGACGTAGACGGCGTCGATGTCCGGGTCGGCCAGGAGGTCTTCGTAGCTGCCGTACGCGGCCGGGATCCCGAACCGCGCGGCGAACTCCCGCGCCCGGCCGACGTCACGAGCGCCGACGGCGGCCAACGTCCCGTGCTCGCTTTCTTCGACACCGGCGGCGAAGTGGCCGGCGATCGTCCCGGCGGCCAGCAGGCCCCAGCGCAGTTCCGTCACAACGACTCCGGTTGGCCGGCCCGGTCACGGGCACTCGAGTAGAGGAAGCTGTCGGGAAAGTTCGTGGCGGCGAGCACCCGCCCGACGAAGATGGTGGCCGCGCGCGTCATCCCGGCTTCGCGGACCAGGGCGGGGAGGTCGCCGAGCACCCCGCGCACGATCGTCTCGCCAGGCTGGGTCGCGAGCGCGACGACGGCGACGGGGCAGTCCTCGCCGTAGTGCGGGATCAGCTCATCGGTGACCCGCTCGACGTGGTTGATCGCGAGGTGCAACGCGAGCGTCGCCCCCGTGGCGGCGAAGGCGGCGAGGGTCTCACCCGGCGGCATCTTCGTGGACCGTGCCTGAACCCGCGTGATGACCAGGCTCTGCCCGATTTCGGGCACGGTGAGTTCCCGCTGCAGCACGGCGGCCGACGCGGCGAAGGCGGGCACGCCGGGGACGACCTCGTACGGCACGTTTTCCGCGTCGAGCCGCCGCATTTGTTCGGCGACGGCGCTGTAGAGCGATGGATCACCGGACGTGAGCCGTGCTATTTCGCGTCCGCTGCGGTGGGCCTCGACCATGCGGGCGACGATTTGTTCGAGGCTGAGGTTCGCGGTGTCGACGAGTTCGGCGCCGGGCGGGCAGTACGCGAGGAGGTCGGTGGGGGTCATGCTGCCGGGGTAGAGGCAAACGTCGCACCGGGCGAGGAGATCCCGCCCTCGGACGGTGATGAGGTCGGCGGCCCCGGGCCCGGCCCCGATGAAGTGCACGGTCATCGGCTGCTCCACTGCGTCACCACGCGCGCCGGCGACCAGCCCGTGAAGCCGCCCAGTGGGGCCGCGCGCTCGATCCCGATGCGCACCAGCTCGCCGCCGTGGTCCGCATACGCTCGTGCCAGCACCTGTTCCGCCTCCACCGTCACTCCGTGCGCCACCACCCGTGCTCCGGTGGCCACGCATGTCTCGAGTACTCCCGGCACCGTCACCCCGCCGCCGATGAACACCGCGTCCGGTGCCGGCAACGTGCTCAGCGCCTCCGGTGCCTCTCCCGTCACCACCTCCAGCTCCGGTACTCCCAGGTCCACCGCGTTGCGGCCGATCCGTTCCGCTCGTTCGGGGTCGCGCTCGATCGCGACCGCGCGGTTCAGCCCGTGCAGCCGCGACCACTCGATGCCGACGCTGCCCGCGCCCGCGCCGACGTCCCACAGCAGCTCGCCGGGGCTCGGCGCGAGCCTCGAGAGGGCCGAAACCCGCAGGTCGCGCTTCGTCAGCTGGCCGTCGTGGGCGTACACGTCGTCCGGGATGCCGATCAGGGGCAGCGCCGGACCCGCGCACTCCAGCGCGAACACCGTCAGCGGGCCGGGTTCGCCCGCCCAGCCGTCGGTGATGCGCTCTTCGGGGCCGCCCAGGTTCTCCAGCGCGAACAGCTCGCTCTCGCCATACCCCCGCACGGTGAGGAGGGAGCGCAGCGCCGTCGCGTCGGCACCCAGCACCAGCACCCGCCGCCGCGGGGCCAGCACCCGGGCGACCCGGGCTGACGAGCGGCCGACGAGCGTCACCACCTCGGTCTCTTCGGCGGACCAGCCCAGCCGGGCGCGGGCCAGTGTCACCGACGAGAGCGCGGGGAACGCGTCGACCTCGTATCCATGTGCCACCAGCGTAGTGCCGACCCCCGACAAAAACGGATCCCCGCTGGCCAGGACGCAGATTCGCTGCCCTTCGTGCTCCGCGATGAACGCGTCCAGCCCCGGCAGCAACGGCGAGGGCCACGGCTCGCGCGCGACGCCGTCGGGCAGGTACTCGAGCTGCCTCGGCGCGCCCAGCACGACGTCGGCGCCGAGGACCAGGGCTTGAGCCTGTTCGGACAAGCCGGACCACCCGTCGGCCCCGATCCCCACCACGGTGAGGCGTGATTTTTCGCGCACGATTTCCCACCCTAAGCGAGCCCGGCGCTGTGCGATGATCGGCCGGTCGCCCACCAGGAGGAGTGCTGTTGAAGCCCTACCCGTTCACCGCCGTCGTCGGGCTGCCGGACCTGCGTCTCGCGCTGGTCCTGTCCTCGATCTCGCCCGCCGTCGGCGGGGTGCTGGTGCGCGGCGAAAAGGGCACCGCCAAGTCGACCATGGTCCGCGCGCTGGCCGGGTTGCTGCCGGGCGTCGACGTCGTCGACGGCTGCCGGTTCTCCTGCGATCCCGCCGCCCCCGACCCGCTCTGCCCGGACGGCCCGCACGACGGCGCCGCGGGGCACCGGCGGCCGGCCAAGCTGGTCGAGCTGCCGGTCGGCGCGGCCGAAGACCGCGTGATCGGGTCGCTGCACCTGGAACGCGCGCTGGCCGAAGGCGTCACGGACTTCCAGCCCGGCCTGCTGGCCGCCGCGCACCGCGGGCTGCTCTACGTCGACGAGGTCAACCTGCTCCACGACCACCTCGTCGACACCCTGCTCGACGCCGCCGCGATGGGCCGCGCGACCGTCGAGCGCGAGGGCGTCTCCGTCTCGCACGCGGCGCGGTTCGTGCTGATCGGCACCATGAACCCGGAGGAGGGCGAGCTGCGGCCGCAGCTGCTGGACCGGTTCGGGCTGACCGTCGAGGTCGCCTCCAGCCGCGACCCCGAGCAGCGCGTCGAGGTCGTCCGGCGACGGCTCGCCTACGAAGCCGATCCCGACGGGTTCGCCGCGCAGTACGCCGGCGAGGACGCCCGGCTCGCCGCGGAAATCGAGGCGGCGCAGAAGCTTCTGCCCGCGGTGAAGCTCCCCGACGACGCCCTGCGCCAGATCGCCGAGGTCTGCGCGTCCTTCGAGGTCGACGGCATGCGCGCGGACATCGTGACCGCCCGCACCGCGGTCGCGCACGCGGCCTGGGCCGGGCGCGACGAGGTGACCACCGAAGACGTCCGCGTCGCCGCGCGGCTCGCGCTGCCGCACCGGCGCCGCCGCAACCCGTTCGACGCGCCCGGCATCTCGGAAGAGCAGCTGGAGCAGGCACTTCAGGACGCCCAGCCGCCCGAGCCGGGCCCTGAGGACGACGGCCCCGGCTCGGGTTCGATGCCGGACGAGGCCCCGCAAGAGGTTCCGCCGGGCGACGCGCCGCAGGGGCAGCCCCAGCAGCAGCACAACGGCGGGCAGCAGAAGACCGTCGGCGCCGGGGAAACGTTCAAGGCCAAGGTCTTCCGCGTCAAAGGCATGGGTGAGGGCGAGCGCGGACGCCGGTCGCGTGCGATCACCGACAGCGGCCGCACCATCGGCGTCCAGCCCCCGAGCGTCCGCGACGGACGGCCGCACCTGGTCGCGACCGTCAAAGCCGCGGCACCGCACCAGAAAGCCCGCGGCCGCGACGGCGCCGCGCTGAAGCTGCGTCCCGAAGACCTGCGGTACGCGCTGCGCGAAGGCCGCGAAGGCAACCTCGTGCTGTTCTGCGTCGACGCGTCCGGCTCGATGGGCGCCAAGGCCCGCATGCGCGAGGTCAAGACGGCGGTGCTGTCGCTGCTGCTCGACGCCTACCAGCGCCGCGACAAGGTCGGGCTGGTGACCTTCCGCGGCGCCGAAGCCGAACTCGCGCTGCCGCCGACGATCA